>CAZFOP010000082.1:0-10819 GCA_964520085.1 uncultured Solibacteraceae bacterium
GCGACAGCCTGCGCGTGCGCCTGCCGGGCGCGCAGGCCGAGGAGACGCGCACGCCGCCCGAGTTGAAGCCGCAAGAAGCCGACTCCATTTCCTATCTGATCGGCGTGGCCCGGGGTAAGTTCGAGCCCCGCGGTCTCTCGTCGCTCGAGAACAACATGATCGTGATCGAAATTCTCGATGCCGCGCGCGAATCGGCGCGCACCGGGCGGACGATTACGCTGGGGGCGCCAGAGCCGCGACCGTGACGGACCGGCGCGCCGGAACATCTTCCGATATCGACTGTTCATGGGCCACGCCGGATTCCCCGTGCAAAGCACGTAAGGCTTGGATGTTCTACAGTGGATTATCATGACCACTGGCGCGTTGGCGCCATTTCGAGGGAATTATGCCAGATGAACAGAAGCCCAAAGAGCGCAAGAAGATCGTCGATCCGGAAGCCAAAAGCAAGGTGCCGGCGGCCAAGACGAAAAGCGTAGGCGCCGCGAAAGCCGAAAAAACGCCGGTGGCGGCAGTGGCCGAAGCTGCTCCACCACACCCACAGACGAAGTCGTCGAAAATACCGAAGCTCCAGAAAAAGAACAAGTCCCGTTTGCCGCGCCGGCAGAAGAAAGCTCAACGGAAGATCGCAGCGATCCACGGCGAGGCCTGAGGAATCGGGCGGCCGCCGGCAGAATGCCGAGGCCGACGGCGGCGGCAACGGAGCCCCGGCCGGGTAGCTACCGATAACCCGAAATAGCGCCGTCTCCAGGCCGACTGCACTCAGCCTCACGCGGGCGGTCCACGAGCTGCCCGACGATCCTTGATTTGGACGGTCGTGGTCTACGGTTGTTGTGGCCCCTCTCATCCGCGAGTGCTTGTGGATGGAAAAGGGCTATGCGCGAGTACCATCCGGTCAACCCAAACCGCGGCTTTTCTGGTAACCTGGGCGGATTAGAGTACGTAGAAATAGTATCGGTGTGTCCCGACTTCTTGGCGGCAGGTTAGACAAAACGGCGCGCGGCAGGCAGCCCCTGGCGAGAGCACTGCTCACCTTGCTGTTGCTGTGTGCGACCATCGGGGCGCAGTCCTCCGCGCTCGACCCGCACCACGCGGCGCACCACGCGCCGGGCCACTGCTGCCTGTTGTGTTACACGGGGCCGCTGCCAATACTGCGGACTATCGTGCCAGCCGTGGTGACGCCCGTTTTCCTGGTGACCTGGCTGCCGCCCACGCCCGGTTTTCAGCCTTTCCACGAAGCGCTGCTGACGGCGAGCTCTTCACGCGCTCCTCCCGCCGCATAGCTCCTTCCACTGTAGATCCGATGGCCCTGCGCCGTATGTTTGGCGCGGGACTATGATTTTTTCAAAAGGAATCGGGAGAAGAGTTTGCCATGCAGGCAGCATCGCGCATTGGCACGCGGCTAGTACCAGTAGCCGCGTGTATCCCCGCAGTTTTCTTGGCGGCGCTTGGGTTACTCCAAGCGGCTTGCGGAGAGTTGAAACGGGCCGAAAGCAAACCCGTGGATGAGTCCGCCGCGTCCGCCGGCTTCTTCACCGTGCCGCCGGATCAGTTGGCTCATTTGAAGATCGCTCAGGTGGCGAAGACCTCCTGGGGAATCGCGATACACACCACGGGAACGGTGGATTGGGACCAGGACCACACCACGCAAGCGATCACGCAGGTGAACGGGCCAATCGTGCGGATTCTGGTGGACGTGGGCACGCCGGTGCAGAAAGACCAGCCGCTGCTGTATGTGTCGAGCCCCGATGTCGCCAACGCCATCGCCGTGTATCGGAAGGCCCGCAACCGCGAGCGGTTTAACAAGACCATCGTCGACCGCATGAAGGAAATGCTGGACCGCGGTGCGGTTGCCACCAAGGATTACGAAAGCAGCATGGCGGACTACAATGACGCTGCGACCGATGTTCAGAACAGCCTGCAGCCGCTGAGAATCTTCGGCATCACCGCCCAGGAAATCGACCAGGCGGAACGGCAAGGCACCTCCATCAATACTGAACTGGCGGTCCGGTCTCCCCTCTCAGGCGTTATCGTGCAGAAGCTCATTTCGCCCGGCATGTTGATCCAGGCGGGGCAGACGGTATGCTTCCAGGTCAGCGACACGTCCACGGTCTGGGTGCAAGGCCACATTTTCGATCGCGATTTGCCCTCGGTGAGGATTGGGGATCGCGTGGAGGAAACCAACCCATCCTTCAATCGCAACTTCACCGGCACCGTCGCCTATGTCGGTTCCTTTGTCGATCCGAACACTCGCACCACGCCCGTCCGCATCGTCACCGCAAACCCCGGCGGCTTGCTGAAGAAGGATATGTTCGTGGACGCCGTGATTCGCACCAGTACCGCGAACGACATTCTGGCGGTCCCGGTGGCGGCTATACTGCGCGACGACAAGAACGAGCCGATCGTGTACATCCAGGTCGAACCCGGCAAGTTTGCGCAGCGGTCGGTCGCGATCGGCCCGCAGCAGAACGGCATGGTCGCCATCACCAGCGGATTGCGGGAGGGTGAGCCAATCGTGAGCGACGGCAGTCTCTTCCTCCAGTTCGCCAACGCCATCCAGTAGAGGCGCACACGGCATGATCGCAAGAATAGTCTCTTTCGCCCTGCAGCAACGGTTTCTGATCGTGATCGCCTCGCTGGCCTTGATGGTCTGGGGCGCGTTTTCCTTCCTCAACCTGCCGATTGACGCCTACCCGGATCTTTCGCCACCACACGTGGAGATCATCACGCAGTGGCCCGGCCACGCCGCCGAGGAAGTCGAGCGGCTGGTCACGATTCCGCTCGAAATCGAGATGAACGGTATTCCGCGTCTGGACGCATTGCGCTCGATCTCGCTCTACGGTCTTTCCGCCATCGAGATGAATTTCGAATATGGCGCCGACCCGTACTTCGTGCGCGAACAAGCGTTTGAGCGAATGGCCGACGCCTCGGTGCCCTCCGGCTTGCAGCCCTCCATCTCGCCGTTATTCAGCCCCAGCGGCCTAATCTACCGGTACGTTTTGCAGAGTCCGGACCGTTCGCCACAGGAGCTGAAGGTGATCGAAGACTGGGTGCTCGAGCGGCATTACCGGTCGATCCAAGGCGTCGCGGACGACTCGGGCTTCGGCGGCACCGACATGCAATATCAGGTGCTGCTGGATCCGAACAAACTATTCTCCTATGGCGTCACGGTCCCGCAGGTGACACAGCAACTGAGTAACAACAATGCCAATGCGGGCGGCGGCTTCTATTCTCAGGGTGGGCAGTTTTACTATGTCCGCGGATTGGGCCTGGTGCGCGATAAGGCGGATATCGGCAACATCGTTCTACAGGAGAAGAACGGGATTCCGGTTTACGTGAAAGATATCGCCAAGGTGGAAATCGGCTACGCACCGCGGCTCGGCCAATTCGGATACAAGAAGCAGGATGAGGCGGTGGAAGGCGTCATCCTGATGCGCGTTGGCGAGCAGGCCCAGGTGATTCTGCGGCGCGTGGAAGCCATGACCAAGGAACTCAACGAGCATGTGCTGCCGCCGGACGTGAAGGTGGTGCCGTATTACGACCGCCAGGGGCTGATCGAGGAGACCACCAAAACGGTGGAGGCCAACCTCTTGCGCGGCATGGTGCTGGTGTTGATTATTCTTGGCCTTTTCCTGTTCAGCCCGCGGACCGCGTTGATCGTCGCCGTCACCATCCCGTTCGCCCTGATGTTCTCGTTCATCTGCCTGGACTGGAGGCACATTCCGGCGAATCTGCTCTCCATCGGCGCCATCGACTTCGGCATCATCGTGGATGGGTCGGTGGTTATGGTGGAGAATATCTTCCGCGAACTGGCGGCCCGCTATGAGGAGGAGTACAACTTCCTCGACGTGATCCGTGCCGCGGCGCATGACGTCGAGCGGCCGATTTTCTACGCAATCGCGGTGATCATCGCTGGGTATCTGCCGATTTATGCGCTCACCGGATCCTCGGGCCGGCTCTTTCAGCCGATGGCGGCCACCATGTCGTTCGCACTGCTAGGCTCGCTGCTGTGCACGCTGACGCTGCTCCCCGTTCTGTGCGCCTATTTTCTGCGCAAGCACGTTCACGAACCGCGGGCGAGGTTCTACGAATGGGTCCGCGGCATCTATGGCAAAATGCTCGGCTGGTGCCTGCGGAACCGGCTGATCACCGTGGCAATCATCCTGACGATCTTCGGCGCCTCGCTGCTGCTGATTCCCTATATAGGCGGCGAGTTCATGCCGCATCTGGACGAAGGCGCGCTGTGGGTGCGCGCCACCACGCCTTACACGATTTCCTTCGAAGAGGCTTCCAAGTTGTCTCCGCAGATTCGCGATCTGCTGTCCAGCTTCCCGCAGGTGACGACTGTCGCCAACGAACTGGGACGGCCCGACGATGGCACCGATTCGACCGGTTTCTTCAACAACGAATTTTACGTAGGGCTGAAGCCTTACAACGACGGCGCTTGGCAGGGCAGCATCCATACCAAGCCCGAATTGATTGAAGCCATCCAACATAAGCTGGCGGCGTTTCCCGGTGTTATCTTCAATTACACGCAACCGGCCGAAGACGCGGTGGACGAAGCCGAAACCGGATTGAAGAGTTCTCTGGCGGTGAAGATATTCGGTCCCGACTTAGCCACTCTGGAAGACAGGGCCGTGCAAGTCAAGAACATTCTCACCAAGGTTCCCGGCATCAAGGAAATTACGGTGGTGCGGGAGTTAGGCCAGCCCAGCCTGGTAATTACGCCCGACCGCGCCAGACTGGCTCGCTTCGGCCTGAACGTGAGCGACGTCAATACGCTGGTGGGAACCGCGATCGGCGGCTCGGCCGCGACGCAAGTCATTCAGGGCGAGCGCCAGTTTGACTTGGTGGTGCGCATGCAAGAGCAGTACCGAAGCGATGAGAACGCCATCCGGAACCTGCTGATTGCGACACCCGACGGCCAGTATCTGCCGCTCTCGCAGTTTTGCGAAATCAAGGTGGAAAGCGGCGCTTCGTTCATTTATCGGGAGGCGAATTCGCGCTTTATCGGAGTTCAGTTCAGCGTGGAAGGCCGCGACCTGGCCAGCGCCGTAAGCGAAGCGCGCCAGAAGGTCGCGGCGGCGGTTCAACTTCCTATCGGCTACAAATTCGATTGGGGCGGGGAATACAAAGAGTATCTTTCCTCGCGCGAGCAGATGAAGGTGATACTGCCTTTAACCGCACTCCTGATTCTCCTCATACTGTTCGCGCTGTACGGGAACCTGAAATTTCCGCTCATCATATTCTTCAGCGTGATGGTGACGGAGCCGGTGGGCGGATTGCTGGCACTATGGGTGACTCACACCAATTTCAGCGTTTCTTCGATGTTAGGTTTCGTGGCGCTGATGGGTGTCGCGGTGCAGACCAGCGTGATTCTGTATTCGTTCATTAACAAACTGCGTCTGGAAGGAAGAGACATCGCTACGGCGACGCTCGAAGCCTCTCTGCTGCGGCTGCGCCCGATTATGATGACGGCGCTGGTGGCCTGTTTCGGCCTGTTGCCGGCGGCCCTGTCCACGGGTATCGGCAGCGATTCGCAGAAGCCGTTCGCCATCGTAATCGTAGCAGGTCTGGCCTCACGGCTTTTTCTGTCGATCTTCCTTTCGCCCGTGCTCTACGCATTGACGGCGCGGGAAGGCGACACTTTACAAGTTTAAGTGGTGCGGGTTTGAGGAGTAACATGCGGCGATTCATTCAGGATCTATCGGTGGGCTTGTTAGTGGGCGTGTGCCTGTGCTCTGGGGCATCTGCGCAAACCGCCTTGACATGGCAGCAGGTTAAGGCCAAGTTCGAAGCGGACAACCCTAACTTGCGGGCCGGCCAGCTCAATATCCAGGAGTCCAAGGCGCAGGAGATCACGGCGTATCTGCGGCCGAACCCGAATCTCACGGCGGGTATCGATCAGTTGCAGCCTTTCACCGGCGACCCCTATCGTCCGCTGGGCGTGGCCCAGCCCGTGATCGCGTTCGACTATCTGCATGAGCGGCAGCACAAGCGTGAACTACGCCTGGATAGAGCGCAGAAGGGCACCGCCATCGCCGAATCGCAACAACTGGATCTGGAGCGCACGATGCTTTTCAATTTGCGCAGCGCCTTCGTCCAGACTTTGCAGGCCAAGGCGCTGCTGGCCAATGCCAAAGAGAACCTGGATTACTTCGAAAAGGAACTGTCGATCAATCGCGCGCGTTTTAAGTCCGGCGATATTGCGCGTGTGGATCTGGACCGGCTGGTCTTGCAGCGCGCGCAGTACGAATCCGACTATCAAACCGCCATCGTCAATGCCCGCACCGCGAAGATCACTTTGTTAATGCTGCTGAACGAGCGGACGCCAGTGGACCAATTCGATGTAACCGGGCCGTTCGCATTTAACGAGCAGGCGATGACGCTCGAAGAGTTCCGCTCCGCGGCGCTCGAAACCAGACCGGATCTGAAAGCGGCCATCGAAACCATCGACAAAGCTCAAACCGACCACAAACTGGCCGTTGCGAACGGTTCTACGGATCCCACCTTCGGCGTGGACTTTGGGCGCAATCCGCCGCTCACGCTTTATATGGGATTCAACGTCAACATCCCGTTGCGCATTTTCGATAAGAACCAGGGCGAGAAGGAGCGCACGCAAATCGACATCACCCATGCGGAGCGGCAAAAGGACGCGGCGGCGGCGCAGGTATTCAGCGATGTCGATTCGGCTTATTACACGCTGCTAAGCTCGGTGAATCTATTACGTCCGTACAAAAGCGCGGACGGTTACCTGGAGACAGCCTCGCGAATCCGAGACACCATGTCGTTTGCCTACCAACGGGGCAAGGCAGCGCTGGTGGACTATCTGGACGCTCAAAGAGACTACAGGGCGACGGAGGTAGCTTACATCAATCTGGTGGGATCGTACCTCACCGCCGCCGGCCAGTTGAACATGGCCGTGGGCCGCGAGGTCATCCAGTAGCGCGCGCAAGAGGGTCGCCTGTCCTCCACGTGGGCTCCCCGTTTCCTCCGCCCTCCACGAGCGTACTTTCATCGACGGGTTGGAACTAACCGCACGGCCACGGAGTCCAACTTCTGGAGACCTTCGGAATGCTGGAAGCGCGCGCCCTCACCAAGTTCTATGGCCACACGCCCGCGGTGAAACAAATCAGCTTCACCATCCATCCCGGTCAGATTTTGGGGCTTCTGGGCCCCAACGGTGCGGGCAAAAGCACGACCGTGAAGATGATGACCGGGCTCATCGAGCCATCCGAGGGCCGGATCTTCTACAACGGCCACACTGTGTACGACGATTTCACCGCCTTCCAAAAGAAGATCGGCTACGTGCCCGAGGAACCGCATCTTTACCCGCACCTGTCCGGCCGCGAGTACTTGCAACTGGTGGGGCGGTTGCGCGGCATGCCTCGGCGCCAACTGGAATTCAAGATGGACGGATTCCTGCGCCTGCTCGGGCTTTGGAGCGACCGCGTGGCGCCTCTCTCGTCTTACTCCAAGGGTATGCGCCAAAAAATCCTGCTCTCGGCCGCGCTGCTGCATGATCCCGAGATCCTGATTCTCGATGAGCCCTTCTCCGGGTTGGACGTCACCTCCGCGCTGATGCTGCGCCGTCTGCTCCACGCGCTGGCCGGCAGGGGCAAGATGATCCTCTACAGCTCGCACGTTTTGGAAGTGGTGGAGAAGGTCTGCTCGAGCATCGTCATCCTGCGCAAGGGCGAAGTGGTGGCGTACGATTCCATAGACCGGCTGCGCGAGTTGATGAGCCAGCCGTCGCTCGAAGGCGTCTTCGCGCAACTGGCGCAAGTGGAAGACGGCGACACGGTGGCCGGCCAGATTCTCCAGGTCATGCAGGCATGAGGGAATGGCTGCAGGAGACGCACGGGCCGGACTTCGAATTGCTGCGCCACTTCGTGCTGCGGCTCTTCGATAGCGAGCTCTCCACCACGCGCGATCAATGGAAGACGCCGGCCATCGGCGCTCTTTCGCTGCTGCTGCCTTGGTTCCCGCTGTATGCCCAGCAGGTGCTGATGGGAAAATATGCGCGCTTTTCCGCCCTGGCCATGCCCGGCCCATACCGGCAGGCGGTGCGCGCCGATGAGTTGTGGCTGCTCACCCTAATGATGTCTGGCGTAGGACTGGTGACCGCTGTCAAGTGGCAATCGCTCTTTCCCGGCCTGCGCGATTACCAGGTGCTCGGCACGCTGCCGCTCCGCGGGCGCCAGATCTTCCAGGCGAAGTTCCTGGCGCTGCTGATCGTCTCCACCATCGCGGTGATCGTGATCGGCGGGCTTCCGTGCCTCATCTTCCCGCTGGTCTCGGGCGGCCGTTGGCAAATCAATCCGTCGCTCGCGGCCCATCTGGCGGTGCAGGCCATCGCTGTCGCGAGTTCGTGCTATTTCTTCTTCTTCGGATTGCTGGCGCTGCAGGGTGTGCTGTTGAATCTGCTGCCGCCGCAGCATTTCGGCCAGGTCACGGGATACCTGCAAGGCCTGCTGGTGGCCGCCATGCTGATCCTGATCGTGCTCAGCTTCTCGATCGACACACGGTTTCTGCCAACCGCGCTCCGACCGCAGCTTTCCGCCTGGCTGCCGCCGGTCTGGTTCCTCGGACTCCAGCAACACCTGCTGGGCGAACCCGACCCGGTAATGGCCGCCCTGGCGCGACGCGCCGAAGCCGGTCTCGCCATTGCGGTGGTGCTGGCCCTGCTGTGCTACATCGCCGGTTACCGGCGCCATCGCAAGCTGCTGGTGGAGGGCTCTTCCGGGGCGTCCAAGGGCGACCGCAAATGGACCGGCGCGCTTCTGGAGTGGCTAGTCCCCGACCCACGCCAGCAGGCCATCCTCGTCTTCATGTCCAAAACGCTGGCGCGAAGCAGCCAGCACCGCATGATCCTGATGGGCTACGGCGGTTTCGGCTTGGCGATTCTAATCAGCGGCATCATCGGCATGGAGGAAGCCGTCTCCGAGCCGAATCGCACGGCGGCGTGCTTCGTTTACGCACACGTGATCCTGCTGACGTTTCTGCTGATTGGTCTGCGCCACCTGTTCACTATTCCGGTGGAGTTGAAAGCCAACTGGACATTCCAGATCGCCGAGCGCCAGGGACGCATGGATTGGATGCGCGCCGTGGACCGCTTCACCTTGTTCTGGGGCGCCGTTCTGATGCTGGCTACCCCACTTCCGATTGAGGCGCGTCTCCTGGGCTGGCGCGCCGTGGCCGAAGTGGGACTGTTCGCGGCCTTCGGCCTGCTGTGCTACGAGTGGGTCTTCGCGAGCTGGCAAAAGCTGCCGTTCACCTGCTCCCACCTGCCCGGCAAGATTCCCGCGTGGATTCTCACGCTCTGGGGCATCGGAATCCTGAGCGCGCTACCGCTGGTCAACGGACTATTACTGGTCAGTCTTTACCATCCCATCGCTTACGTCGTCATTTTCGGTGTGATCGTCGCCATCTGGCTAGGCCTATACTCGACTCGCCGGCAAGGCTTCGGAGAACTCCGCCTGACGTATGACGACCTACCCGATCCCGCCATCCACGGCCTCAATCTGCTGCGCTAGAGTTGCCGATTTCCAGCCATCCGCGCCTGTGGATCAACCGGAGCGCGCTCGAGGCCAAGCCAACCGCGGCGCGGATCAAGGCGTGGAACGAGGTTTCCCGGCCGAAGCTGAGTTCCCGCGCGATTCCCTCGAAGGGGTGAAGGGGTTTGGCTACAATGGGTCGATGATCGATGGCCAGGAGACTCCAGTGAACCCGGCATCGCCGGCGAACGACGCGGAACGGTATTGAGCCAAGATAACGGAGTCCGGGAGACGCTTGTGAGGTATCTAATCTTAGTTAGTCTGCTCATGAAGACAGCAATCGCGCAGCCACACCCAGTCGAGTACGGCAATCTCAGCGAGGGCCAAACCATCGGTGGCTTCAAAGCCGTCGCGGTTTACCTCGACGATTCGGATCGCGCCATCGGCGCGCGTTTCCAACACCTGCGCAGCGGGTTCACGCTTGACTTGCTGCAGATTCAGACCGTGCCGCAAGCGTTCATCTGGGCCACCACCTATCCCACGTCCGACATGGGCGAACCGCACACGCAGGAGCACTTGCTGCTCGGCAAGGGGAACAAAGGGCGGGAGCTGGCCAGTCTGGAGGCGATGGCGCTGATTAATTCCAGCGCTTTCACCATGCAGTGGCGAACCTGTTACTTCTTCTACGCGCCCGCCGGACCCACATCCTTCTTCCAGCACTTCGAACACACCATGGACGCGCTGCTGCACCCGGACTACTCCGACGACGAGATCCGCCGCGAGGTGCGCAATTGGGGCGTGAGCGCGAATCCTCAGGACGGTTCGCTGCGCCTGGAGGAAAAGGGCACGGTATACAACGAGATGGTCACCTCCATGGACCAGGCCGGCAGCCGGTTGTATCGCGCGGCGGGATTGACGGTCTACGGCCCGAACCATCCGCTTTCGTTCAATTCCGGTGGAACGCCTGCGGCGTTGCGCATTCTGCAACCAGCGGACATCCGGAAGTTCCATGCGGAGCATTACTTCCTAGGCAACATGGGGGCCATCTCCTCGCTGCCGAAGGACGTCGAGCTGCCGTCTGCGCTCGAGCGATTCGACGTTGAACTCAACCGCCTGGAACCGCGCACGCCCAGTTACCCCGTGGTGACCGAAGACAAGCTGCCGGCCGTGCGGCCGGCCCCGGCGGGACGCATCGAGTATGTGGAATACCCTTTTCGCAACGAACAACAGCCCGGCACGGTCATGCTGCCCTGGCCGGCCGACCGGAAGCTGACGAACCGCGAGCGCACCTTGCTCTCGCTGTTTCTGGACAACGTGGCGGGCGG
>CAZFOP010000083.1:0-10794 GCA_964520085.1 uncultured Solibacteraceae bacterium
CGGTGAGGGCGATCAGGTCGGTGGCGCGGCCGGTGGAAGGGCCGGCCCACATGCCACCACCATTGCGGACAATCGCCACGCGGAGAGTCGAATCATAGGCCTGGTTGGCCTCCACCAATTCGAGCAGCCTGGCGCGCAACACCTCGGGACCTTCGAGCAGAGGGACGTGAAGCAGCGCGGCATCGCGCTGGATGCGGGCCCAATGGCGCTCGAAAGCGAAGAGCACGCCTTCGGCCACGCGCAGCGTACTGAAAACGCCCCATCCCGACAGCAGGCCGACTTGCCCCGGCGAGAGAGTCTGTGACGAGGCTTCCTGAATACGATCGTTGTGAAAAATATTACGATGCAGCACGACTCCATTCTATCGCGCGGCACACGGGAGGGCCGCGGTTGTAGGACAGACGATCGCCTTTCGTGGTCTGTCAGGCTGCATCAAGGCAGGGGTGGGTCAGTCTCCGAGACGGGCGTTTTGCAGCCAGGTGAGCCCGACCGGCCATTCTCCGTGTGGCGCGTCACTCGGGAGCCGAAAATCTGGCGTTCGGGACCTCAGACCCGCGGTTCCCCTCACAACGATTGCTTCAGCTTCTTGCGGTAATCGGCGAACGCGACGCGCCCATCCTCGGTCAGACGCAGCAGTGTGTGCGGAAACTTGCCGCGAAAGGTCTTTTCGATCTTGACATGGCCCGCTTCCTCCAGCCGCGACAGGTGGCCAGACAGAGTGCCCTTATTCATCTCGGTCTCGTGAAGCAGGTACCGAAAATCGCACTCCTCTACTGCGGATAACAGGGTGAGAATGATCAGCCGGCCTGGTTCGTGAATCACCCGGTCGAGTTCGGATAGTCTGCGGATCTGCTGGTTCATTCTTCTCCCGGTACGGGTCTTTCCGTGTTCCGGATGTAGATGACGAGGGTGACGACGGCGGACGCCAGCCACGTCATCGCGCTGAAAAGCAACACGGGCCGGGACAATTCGACAATGCCTCCGGGAGCGAGAAGCGCAATGAGGAGCAGTCCGGCAGCCATCGCAGCCGCCAGGTAGTTCTTCCACCCGTGCTCGGGGCTGAGCCGGGACGTGAAGAAAGCGTACGGCGCTACAAAGAGAGGGATCATCACAAAACGGATCCAGATCGTCTCGTGGTGTTTTTGGGGCAAACCCGCCGCGAGCGCAACTGCCGTCGCGATGACTCCACTGCCCGCCGTGACGAGGACAGCTAGCCACCAGGTCTTCCTTCCCCACCGACGCAGGGTCAGGTTCGCTGCGTAGCCGGTCCGTGGATAGGTAATGTGATTCTTGATCGCCTTCCTGAGAAGCGCTCCGATGCCCATGAAGAGCAGCAGAGTGCCGTACATCGGAATCAGCAGACCGGCCAGACCGGCCGGCAAGAACTTGAGTTTTCCGAAGACGGGATCCAGAAGCGCAATCACGGCAAAGGCCAGCACCATCAGGCCCATGCTCAACTCGGCAGTACCATCCACGTTGTCATAAATCTTCGGGCGTAGCGCAAGATCGCTGAAATGGTTTCTCAACATTGTGACCTCATGAAAACTAGTTTATATCACCAACTAGATGGTGTCAAGTTCAATTCTCGGTCTCTCGCCTCGATTCTGAGCGGATGGTCGCCAACCTGGAAACTGATCTCAAAGCGCGACGCCTTGACAGACGACGAAGAACGATCCTCTGTCCTACCTCAACTGCGACAAATCGCGGCGCGCTGCTGTTGCAACTCGGGGTGGTATTCGGGCGGTACGAGCAGCGTCAGGGCGTCGGGGACGATGCGGATTTCGGCGGGCAGGCGGCCCGCGAATTCGCCATCGATCTGGAGGAAGACGCGGGCGTCCAGCGGCTTGGGCGCGGAAATGCGGCGGGCGCGCAGAGTGATAACGCCGGGAATGCCCTCGATTCGTTTGGCGACCAGGCCGGCGAAATAACGGACATAACGCAGCGTGGAGCGGCCCTGGAAGAGGACGAGTTCGAAGTCGTCGTCGAAAAGGCTGACGTGGCGGGCGATTTCGAAATCGCCGCCGTAGTTGCGAACCTTGCTAATCAGGGCGAATGAGCAGCGGTGCGCGATGCCATCGGCCTCGATCGAAAACTCCGGCAGGTTGCGCCCTATCAGGCTCCAACCGGCAACCCAGTACGCCAGCTTGCCGATGCGCGCCTTCAACGGAACGCTGACGTGGTAGACGATCTGGGCGTCCAGCCCGATGCCTGCCATGAGCAGAAAATGGCGGGTGGTGGCACCGGAGTCCGATATCGCCTGACCGATGGAAACGCGCTGCGGGCGGCATTCGCCCAGCCGGCGCGCGGCGCGCAGGAAATCGCCGCCGAGCCTCGTCTCCATGGCGAGCACGTTGGCGGTACCGGCCGGCAGCACGCCCAGCGGCACCTGGGAATGCGCCATGCCTTCGGCCACTTCGTTGAGGGTTCCGTCGCCGCCGGCCGCGAGAATCAGGTCAGCGCCACATGCGATCCGCTCGCGTGCCAGCGCGCCGGCGGTGCGTGGGCCGGTCGTGGGGCAGCACGTCACATGGTGCCCGTCCGCTTCGAGTATCCGCACGGCGCGGTCGATCAGCGCGCCGCCCTTCCGCCCCAACTTACCTGCATACGGGTTGTAGATCAGGGCGGTCTTGCTGTAAGTGGTGATGGTGGACTCTCCCGTTTCCTGGTTAGATTATAAATGAGAGCACCATGCAAGATTTCGAGCGGGAAGCCGAGGCGCTGCGCGCCGAGTTGCGCCGCCACGAACATTTGTACTACGTCCTGGACCAGCCTGAGATCACCGACGCCGAATACGACGTCCTGATGCGGCGGCTGCGGAAGCTGGAGGAGGCGCATCCGGAGCTGGCCCGCGCGGATTCGCCGACCGGTCGCGTCGGCGGCAAACCGCGCGAGGGATTCGTAAAGGTGCGCCATAGCGCGCCCATGCTGAGCCTGGACAACGCACTCAACGAGAGCGAGTTGCGGGATTTCGACCGCCGGGTGCGCGAGCTGCTGGAGGGCGCGGCGTACGCGTACGTGGCGGAGCTGAAGCTGGACGGCCTTTCGATGGCGGTGCAATATGAGAAAGGCTGCTTCCGCCAGGCGGTGACGCGCGGCGACGGCACGGTGGGTGAGGACGTTACCGAAAACGCACGCACTATCCGCTCGCTGCCGCTGCGAGTGGAGAGCGCGTGGGCGGACTTGGAGGTGCGCGGCGAAACGGTGATGAACCGGCGTGCCTTCGAGCGCCTGAACGCGGAGCGCGACCAGCAGGAGCTGACGCGTTTCGCCAACCCGCGCAACGCCGCGGCTGGCTCGCTACGCGTGCTGGAGCCGCGCATCACGGCCTCGCGCCGGCTGGACTATTACACCTACTTCCTGATGGCCGGCGGGCGATTCGCGCTCCCCAGCCATTGGGCGTCGCTCGATGAGATGCTGCGGCTGGGCTTCAAAGTCAACCCGCATCGCAGGCTGTGCGCGGGGGTGGAAGAAGTACTGGAATTCTGCGCGCACTGGGAAACGCACCGCGAGGATTTGCCGTACGAGATCGATGGCGTGGTGGTGAAGGTGGATTCGGTAGAGCAGCAGCAGGCGCTGGGCTTCACCGCCAAAGCGCCGCGCTGGGCCATCGCTTACAAATACCCGGCGCGGCAGGAGCGCACCACAGTGGTTGCCATCGAAGTGCAGGTGGGGCGCACCGGCGCGCTGACCCCCGTGGCGCATTTGCAGCCGGTGGTGGTGGGCGGCGTGACGGTTTCCCGCGCCACGCTGCACAACGAAGACGAGATCGCACGGTTGGATCTGAAGATCGGCGACGAGGTGATCGTCGAGCGCTCCGGCGACGTGATCCCCAAAGTGGTGCGCGTGTGGGCACAGGGCAAGGGGCGCACGCCCTTCGCGATGCCCGTCAACTGCCCGGTGTGCGGCGGCAGGGTTGTGCGCGAAGAGGGCGAAGCGGCGCGGCGCTGCATCAACGTGGATTGCCCGGCGCGGCTGAAGGAATCGATACTGCATTTCGCGTCGCGCGGGGTGATGAACATCGACGGAGTGGGCGAGGCGCTCGTAGATCAGCTCGTCGATCGCGGATTGGTGAAGAGCGTCGCCGACCTGTATCAGTTGACTTCCCAGCAACTGCTGACGCTGGAGCGGATGGGGGAAAAGTCGGCGGCCAACGTGCTCGTCAATATCGCACGTTCGAAGTTGAATCCCCTGCCAAGGGTTATTGGGGCGCTGGGTATCCGCTTCGTCGGTGAGCGCACGGCGATCTCGCTGGCCGAGGCGCTGGGCAGCATGGACGCCCTGGCGGCGGCCAGCGCCGAAGAGTTGCAGCGCGTGGACGAGGTCGGGCCCAAGGTGGCGGAAAGCATCCTGCAGTTCTTTCGCGAGCCGCGCAACCGCGAGTTGGTGGAGCGGCTGCGCGCGGCCAATCTGGATTTCACGTACTTCCCCATGCGGCCCGCGGGCGGTCCGCTGAAGGGCCTCACCTTCGTGCTAACGGGCGCGCTGCCTACGCTCAGCCGCGAGCAGGCCAAGGCGCTGATCGAGCAGGCAGGCGGCAAAGTCGCGGGTTCGGTGAGCAAGAAGACCAGCTACGTGGTAGCGGGCGAAGACGCTGGATCGAAGCTCGACAAAGCGCGTGCGCTGGGAGTCGCCGTGGTGGATGAGCAGGAACTGCGGAGGTTGCTGGAACGCCGCGAGTAAGGGCGGGGCGGCGGAACCGTGGCGCGCCCTATGGGTGATCGTCCTTCATCAGTTTGCTCACGCGCTTCAGATTGGTCTTGATCTCATCGGTGGCGTCGATCAACTGGTTGGTGTCGTAGATCACACGCGGGGTCAAGAACATGATCAGCTCGGTACGCGAGGTGCTGACGGTCTTGGTGCCAAACAGCGGGCCCAGAAATGGCAGGCGGCTCAGATAGGGAATGCCTGTCATGCCTTCCGATTTGCTCTCCACGATCGCCCCGCCGATGGCGATGGTGTCGCCATCCTGCACGGTGATCTGGGTACTCATGGAGCGGTTCGAGAAGGACTGGCCTAAGCTGTTGGACCCCGACGGGGCGCTCACCTGCTGGTTGATTTCCATCGTCACCACGCCGCTTGAGTTGATGCGCGCCACGATGTCCAGCGTCACGCCCGTGCTCTGGTTGCTGATGGTCTGATAGGTTTGCGTAGTGCCGGACGAATTCAGGGCCGACAAACCGGTGGAAGTGGCTACCGGAACCTGGCTGCCCACGTTCATGACGGCCGGAACGCTATCGGTGGCGATGATGCTCGGCGAGGAGATCGATTTGGCGCGGCCGGTGGTCTCGTTGGCCTGAAGCAGGCCGAGCAGTTGTTTACTCTTCCCAACGATCATGCCGGCCGACAGCGTTAGCCCACCCGTGGAGGCGGCGGCCACCGCCTGAGTGAACCCGGACGGAATGGCAGTACCCAACGACTGCAGCAGGCCTTGCACGCCCAACCCGAAACTCCCGGTCAGATCGACTTCATAAATCTTGCAGTCGATCAGCGCCTGGCGCGGCGCCACGTCCAATTGGCGCAGCAGGTTCTGAATCTGCTCCCACTCCTGCGGTGTGCCCTGAATCAGGATGGTGTTGTCGAACGGATTGGGGATGATGTGCGGCATGCGCGCCTGCTCGCCGATGCCAGATCCCTGTCCCAGGTAGCTGCCGGTACGATCAGCCATAGGCGATGACGGTGTGCCGGTGCCGGACGTGCCCTGTTGCGCGTTCGTCCCCTGCCCCTGAGTTCCTCCTCCGTAGCCCCCATTCATGTTGCCGTAGCCCATGCCTCCGTAGCCGCCATTCATGCCGCCGTACCCGCCTCCCATGGCGCCGTAGCCGCCGCCGTACCCGCCTCCCATGCCGCCGTATCCGCCGTTCATGCCTCCATACCCACCGCCGCCCATACCGTAGCTCGAGCCGGTGCCGTTCAGGCCGAGGCCCGCGGCGTACATGCTGCTGTTGGCTTGCTGCGCCATTCCGATCAGCGCCATCGGATTCCCTGTGTACAGCGCCATGATGGCCATCGCCACCGTCTCGGCGCGGCCGTACTTCAGGCGGTACACCCAGTTACTGGTCGACCCGGCGGTCACCTTCACCGGGATGTCCAGCTTGTCGATCCACTTCTGAACCTCCGCGAAGATACCCGGGTTGGGCGCCACGGCAATCAGGGTGTTGATGCGGTCCACCGGAATGAACCGGATGGCAGCGCTCTTCTCGGAAAGCGCGTATGCTCTGAAGATCGTGTCCAGTTCCTTGGCCATGTCGGTGGGGCGGCTGTTTTCGATATCGAAAAGGCGCACGCGCTTGGTGGCGAAGGTGTCGCTGTCGAACAGACCGATCAGCTCCATGGTCCGCCGCATATTGCGGCTGTTGTCTTCGAGAATGAGCAGATTCGCCGGATCGTAGGTGGAGTGCGACGCACCTTCGCCGTAGAACGGCGCCAGCAGCTTGTCCATGTCCCCGGCGGTGGCGTACTTAAGAAAAATCAGGTTAAGAATGGTCTGCTCGTCGTCGGGCAGCGTCTTGGCATCGGCGTTGATGATCGGCGCCAGCGGAAGCTGGGACACGGCGGAGACCGGCACCACCCGGTACAGGTCGCCCACCTTCACGATGGTGCTGGCGTTGACGCGGAGGATGACCTCGAGCAGCGGCATCAGGTCCACCGGCTTCACTTCGCCATAGGTGTGAATGGTTACGGCGCCATGCACTCGCGGATCGACCATGATGTTGATCTTCAGCATCTTGGCGATCAGGTTGACCATCTCGATGAGGTTCACGTTGTCCATCGAGAGGAGCCCTTGGTCGGCCATCTTGGGCGCCTGGGCCGGCGAAGTAGCATCGGTGGACGCGGACTGCTGCTGCGGCGGCTGCGCCTGCTGCGACTCCCGGGCCTCCCGCTCCTTCTCCATCTGGTTCGCCGTTTTCGGCATGGCTTGAGCCAGCAGCGCGGGAACCATGGCTCCGGCGAGCGCGAGCGCAAGCGCAAGGAAGCAGTGGCGGCGCATCGGGCTAATCCTTCCCGTCCGCAGAGGCCGGCTGCTGGCGCGCCCAGACGGCCCGCTCCGAGGCGTCCAGGTCGGACTTCTTCGTCCGCCACCGGTAGACGCCGAACGGACCCGGCCGCTCGAAGCGGACGGCGTCGCCATCGTCCCAGGCCTTGGTGTTGGCGCACTCAGCGGGGCGCGGGCTGGCGACGGATGAGGCTTCGATCCGCGCGATGCCGAAGGGAGTCCGGCGGTAGATCCACGTCCTGCCCTGCGCGTCGGTATGGCGGTACAGGTTGGACTCGACCGCAACCGCGCCTGCAGGCAGGGCGAGTGGCGCCGTGCCACCAACCGGCCCGGCCGCCCGCAACGCCATCATCGAAACCAAAAGTATCAAAAATGTTTTCATCGCTTTCCTCACTGATCTACATAACTCGCGCGGACATTGCTCGGGCAATCCCCAATCTTCACTGCACCGGCTCCCAGAGACAGGAGGAACCGAAAGGCGTGGGGCTCAGTACCTTGCGGTAGCCGTCCACCACCGCACCCTCCGCGGACGTGTCGCCGGGGTTGCAAAGTTTGACGCCGAAGTGGGTCTGCTCGCCGGGCCCCGGCGGCGGCGGAGCCACCGGTGCGGACGCCACGACGGGGGCGCGTGGCACTTCGGTGCGCACCATGGCAGCCTGCACGGCGGGGCTCGCGTTGTCTTCCAACTCGGCCACCAACTTGCGAATCACCTTGTCTTTCCACTCGAATTCGATCTCTCTTGTATTGACGCTGCGGAGCGTGAATTCGCCGATCTTGTCGCCCGGACGCACCGCTTCGTGCGCGGAAGATTTCGTGACGCTGAGGATGGCGATCGGGCCTCCGTCCAGATTCATGTATCCGTGATAGACCGGCAGCGGCGGCACCGGCGGCGGGGGCGGGGGTGGAGGCGGAGGCTCGATCGGCACGTTTGGATCGCGCGAGCGATCGAGCAGGTCCTTCTGCGCGACGTCCTTGTAAGCGGCCGGCAGCACGGCCGGCGGGTTAGGCAAAGGCCGCAGGGGCAGCGTGGGCGGCACCGCGACGGGATGGTTCAGGGTCGCGGCCTGGTGTGCCTTGGAGGCGCGCCACGCGTCCCGCGTGGCGACGACGGCCCATACCAGGGCGCCCGCCAGGGCCAAATTGAGGAGTATCCAGAATCTGCGGTTCACGCTCCGTGCCCTCCTTTTTTTTCGGGCAGCAGCTTGCGCGCCACCAGCGCGCCCACCGAAAGACGCACTTGAATACTTTTCTTCTTGTCGGTGCCGCCAGTGACGCGGAGACTGTTGGTGGCTAATATCTGCGGCTGGTCCGCGAGCGAGGCCATCAGGTTCACCAGTTGTTCGATGCCGCAGGCGAAGGCCACTTCCACGTTGACTTCGCCGTAGTCGTCGCTCACCACCAACTCGCCCATCCGCTCGACGCCGCGCACTTCAATGCCGTTGGCCTTGGCGATGGCCTGCACCATCTCGATCAACTGAGCCTGTGCCTGGGCCTTGGTATCGGCTTTGAGGATGCCCTTTTCGCGCGTGGCCAGTTCCGCTTGCGCCTGGCGGAGCCGCTCTTCCTTGCCGGGAACGGAGGCGGCCCTGACGCGCAGCGCCGCCAGCCGGTTTTCGGCGATGGGAATCGCTACGGCGGCGGGAGCCGTTTCCGTCTCCGAGCCGCCAAAAAGGCCGAACCGCCAGGCCGCAGCGGGAATCAACAGCGCTGCGCCAACCACCAGCATCGCCCGCGAACGGCGGTCGGGGTTGCCGATCGTCATGACTTCCCCCTGGTCGTGTGGATTTGGAACGTCTCGCCGGTACCGCCCTGGGTGTGCTGGTCCATATCCATTTGCGAATTGTGGAATAGCTGCGACGAATCGAGAATCTTGAGCAGCGGCGCGGCTTGCGGCGCCTCGCCGACGATGCGCACGGTGTCGCCGGTCAGTTCGATCGAAGTGGTCCAAGCCGGCGGTTCGACCAGGCGGGTGAGCTCGTTGAGCGCATCCAGATCGGCGCGGGTGCGTCCGCGATAATCGTCGATCAGGGCGGTGCGGGCGCGCAGGCGTTCGGTTTCCCGGTCGAGGGCGGCCGCGCGCGCTGCAAAGGGCTCGATGCGAGCGATTTCCGCGTCCAGCGTTCGCAGATAGCGCCGATCCTCGAACTTCGGCCAGGCGATCAAACCGATTACCGCCAGCAGAGCCAGCCCGGCGAGGATGGCGGTGGGAACGATCATGGCTCGCGAGCGCGAGCGACGGTATTCGCGCGGCAACACGTTCGCCAACGGCGTCAGTTGGGAACAAGCCCCAGCCAGCGCCGTGGCGTACGGCAGTGCGTCGCGGGATAAATCGTTTTCCACCGGATTCACGGCGGGGCGGGGCAGCAACTCCTCGAGCGTGATCGGTTGAGTCTCCGGCGGCAGCCGCAGTTCGGCCAGCGCCAGCGCCGCGGCGCGTTCCGGCGCCATTTCGAACTCGGCCGAAAACACCGGCCGCGACGGGCTTTCGCCATACACTTCTACCGCACCGGCTGGTGTGCGGCCGACCGCGACGAAGCCTTCCGCTCCGCGATGGCCGTTGAGCCGAGCGGCCGCGTGCACGGCGGCGGCGGGGAAGGTAAAACTCGAAACCGCGATGCCCGCCGCCGTGAACAGCTCCATGTACCGCTCGACCGCGGCGCGGCGGGCGATGCCGATCAGTACGTTACCGTAGGGCAGCGGGGACCATCCCCATACCACCTCGTCGTCGCCGTAGGGATGCAGCGTGTCGATTTGCAGCCGGATGGCGCTTTCCAGATCGCTGCCCGCCACGCCCGGCAACGCCAGTTGGCGGACCACCACATCGCGGCGCGGCAGCAGCACGGTGGCGCTCAGGTGGCTGGCGCCGGCGGATTTCAAAAGGCGGCTGTATTCGGCGCCCCATTCGGCGGCGGGACGTCCGTCGAAGCCGGCGATGGCGAGGCGTCCCAGCACGCGAATGCCGAGTGGCCGTACGCGCGCCACCACCGCCTCCAGGTCCGTCGCGCCGATAGAGATGCCTACACCGGACCCGAATTCGAGTAGCTTGCGCGCATCTTTGAGAATGGACTTCGCCATTTCGCTCAATCGCTCCACGCCGTGTCGTACCAGCGCAAAATGTGGATTGGGGCGTCGTAGCCGGCGGGCATGTACTTGACGGTCGCCGCCACGGTGCGTCGCAGGTTGGAAAACTGACCGTCGTCCAGGCGCAGGCGTGCGGTGGCCCGTATGGTGACGATGGAGTGGCCGCCCACCGTCAGCCTGCCGCCGGCCGCGCCCGCCATCGCTTTCACTTCCCCAAGCTGGTTCGGCAGGATGGGCCCCTGGCTGCGGCGCGCCACCAGCGCGGCAATCGCGTCCGGGCTCATCCCCACCGCGGCCAGCACCGCCGGTTGCGCGGTGTTCGCATCCACCTGGTTATGGAGCCCATAGACCGAGAGACAGTCCACCAGCCCCGCGCGGCGCATCAGGCGCATGCCGCCAGCCGCGTCTGGCTGGGGGACATAGGTTCCGTAAAACAGTTCAGGGGTTATGCCGGGCACCGCCAACAATTCCTCAATCTCTTGTAAAGACGCACCAGCGGACTGAAAAGACGGCGCCCGCCCTAGCCCCAATCCCGCCGCGCCGCCCGCGGCGGCCGACCGGGCCTGGTCGATCGCGTGCGCCAGCGCATCGCTGCCAGTCTCGTCCAATCCCAGCGCCATTCCGAGGCGGATCAGATCTTCCATGGCCGCCCGGTTGACGTTCAATTTGGCGGTCTCGGGAATGAATTCCACCCGCACGTCGCCGCTCGCGAAATGGTA
>CAZFOP010000084.1:0-10739 GCA_964520085.1 uncultured Solibacteraceae bacterium
TCAGCGCCGGCTGCATCGTTTCCGGCGGCCGCGTGCTGCGCAGCGTGCTGTCCCCCGGTGTGCGCGTCAACAGTTATTGCGAGGTCGAGTTTTCTATCCTCATGCCGAACGTGGAGATCGGCCGCTGGAGCCGCCTCCGCCGCACCATCGTCAATACTGGAGTCAAGATACCGGAGTCGAGCACCATCGGCTTCGACCTGGAAGCCGACCGCGCGAAAGGTTACACCGTGACGGAAGCCGGCGTGGTAGTGGTCGGATGAATCTACATGGCGCGAGCGACTGCGTGCCGCCACGCGGGCAAAGTGGGGCAGGTCCCCGACCTGCCAACCTGCAACGTTCTTATCAAGGAGCACTTCTAATATGAGCACCGCAAGCAAGTATCTTGTCCCGCCGGCGCTAGCCGCCGGCAGAAAGGCATTCCCGCAATGATAAAACTAGTCCTGCTGCGCCACGGCGAAAGCACGTGGAACAAAGAGAATCGCTTCACCGGTTGGACCGACGTCGACCTGTCCGATAAAGGCCGCCAGGAAGCCCGCGAAGCGGGCGTCGTCTTGAAGGCAGGTGGTTACTCCTTTGACGTGGCCTACACTTCGGTGCTGAAGCGCGCCATCCGCACCCTCTGGAGCGCGCTCGACGAATTGGACCTGATGTGGATTCCCGTTCACCGCTCGTGGCGTCTCAACGAGCGCCACTACGGCGCGCTCCAAGGTTTGAACAAAGCCGAAACCGCTGCCAAGTACGGTGAGGCGCGGGTGAAGATCTGGCGCCGCAGCTACGATGTCCCGCCGCCCGTGCTCACTGCCGATGACGAGCGCTACCCCGGTCACGACCCGCGTTATAAGGGGCTCACCGCCGCCGAGCTTCCGCTCACCGAATGCCTGAAAGATACCGTGGCGCGCTTCCTGCCGCTCTGGCACGAGACGGTCGCTCCCGCCATCCAAAGCGGGCAGAAAGTGTTGATCGCCGCCCACGGCAACAGCCTGCGTGCGTTGGTCAAGTATCTCGACAACGTTTCGGAAGCCGACATTGTCGAGTTGAACATCCCCACCGGGATGCCACTGGTGTACGAGCTCGATGACAATCTGAAACCGCTCAACCGCTACTATTTGGGCGATCCGGAGAAAGTGAAGGCCGCCATGGCCGCGGTTGCCGCGCAAGGCAAGACCAAATAAAAGCGATGAAGGTCCCCGACCTGCCAATTCCGGATTGCCGGCTCGCGGTCTGACATTCGCAGGCCGGGGGCCTGCGCTACAGCCGGTGGCCTGCGCCACCATGCGATAATCACACTCTAATGAACTGGTTCCGGGTTCGTGTGCCGGCCTCCAGCGCCAATCTGGGAGCCGGCTTCGACGCATTGGGCATGGCCCTCGGCGTTTATCTCACTTGTCGTTTCCGCTCCAGCGCGGTGCTGTCGATTCGCGCCGAGGGGCGCGACGCCGCTTGCATTCCCACCGGCGCCGACAATCTCATCTGGCAGACGGCAGTGTCCGTGGCCGAGGGCCACGGCTCGGTGATGCCGCCAATCGAGCTGGAGATTCGGAACGACATTCCCCTCGGCAAGGGCATGGGTTCGAGCGCCGCCGCGCTCACCGCCGGCGTCGTCATCGCCGACCGTCTGCTAGGATTCGGCTGGAAGCCGCTGCGCGTTTTGGACGAAGCCGCGCGACTGGAGGGGCATCCGGATAACGTGGCCGCCTGCACGCTCGGCTCGATCGTCGCCAGCGCCATCGATGGCGGCGGCGTGGCTCGCGCTGTCCGCCTGGAGCTCTCGCCGCGCTTCGGCGTGGGCGTGGTGGTGCCGGACTTCGATCTGCCCACCGCCAAGGCCCGCTCCGTTCTGCCCGCCAGCTACAGCCGCGCCGACGCCGTTTTCAACGTACAGCGCGCCGCGCTTTTGGTCGCCGCGCTGGCCGGCGGAGTCACCACCGCCTTTCCGGCCGCGCTGGAAGACCGCTTCCATCAGCCGTATCGCATTCCGCTGGTCCCCGGCCTCGACGAGATCCTCAAGCTGCGCGCCCCCGGCCTGCTCGGCTGCGCGCTGAGCGGTGCAGGCCCTTCCATCCTGGTCTTCTATGAACGCGGCTGCCAGGACGTCTGCGGTCTCGTTCAGCAGATCTTCCGCCTGCACAACCACGAATCCGAGATACTGCTGGCCGGCATCGCCGGTCATGGGTTCGAGGTGGTGGAAGAAACCGCAAGCTGAGACCGCCGCCGCCAGTCACCCCGTCCGCCTGGAGCCGCGACCAAAGGGAGCGGTTACCGGCTAGAGCGAACAACAGCCCACGGTTCCATCGCGTTCGTCATGTGTATAATCGGTAGGTAGGATACACATCGATGCGCACGAATATCGTGATCGAAGACAAGCTGATGCGGGACACGCTGCGCGCAACCGGCCTTACCACCAAGCGCGAGGCCGTGGAACAAGGTCTGCGAACATTACTGCGCCTGAGCAGACAGGCAGAGATCCGCCGCCTTCGCGGCAAGCTGCACTGGCAAGGCGATCTCGACGCGATGCGGAGCGACCGTTGATTCTCGTCGATTCCAGTGTGTGGATCGACTACTTCAATGGAGCGATCGCCGCGCAGACCAACAAGCTCAATGGTCTGCTGGGCCACGAACCCCTCGCCATCGGCGACTTGATTCTGACCGAGGTTCTGCAGGGCTTTACCAACGAACGTGACTTTCGCCAAGCCAAGAAAATGCTGACGTCGCTGTTCTTCGTCGAGCTGGGCGGAGAACAGATCGCGATTCAGGCCGCGAGAAACTTCCGCGCCCTACGCCGCCGCGGCATCACCGTCCGCAAGACCATCGATACCGTCATCGCGACCCGCTGCATCGAAGATGGCTACTCCCTGCTGCATAACGACCGCGATTTCGATCCCTTCACGCGGCACCTCGGCCTGCGCGTAGTTATCTGAAGGCCTGGACGTTGGCCGCGCAGTACTTCACAGAGGCCCTGAAACGCACTCTCCGACGGAGCGCAAGTCCGAGATCTGGGGGAAACGTCGGGACGCCTCCGGGTGACAATCATACACCTCCAGCAAGGCAATCTGGCTCTCGCGCCCCCACAGAATCAGGCCGGCCTGCTGACCATCCGAATACACCGCCCACGCGTCCGCAATGATCCTGGATCCGGCTCCCCACGCATTGGGCCGAAAATCCAGGCTGGAGCAACCGCAATCGCACCCTCCAACAACACGCAGCTCCTCCACCGCCAATGCCCGATATGCATTCACTTCGCCCACTGTTGCGTTGTCCAGCAGCCACCGAACAACAGCTGCTTCATTTGGTGAGATGTTGCGCTCCATGCTGGCGATGCTCTTCCATTATGCCGGTTGCAGAGGGATCTGAGAGACCCGAGTGCCTCGCGAACCAGTCTGGCGCGCAAGACTCACCGTTGCCCGTCTCCTCCGGTTGCGTCACCGCGCCGTGGTCTGGTATAAACGCTGGAGTCGCGTAGCGCAAGCGGGTTCATCCGATATGCCGGAGAAAAAGAAAACGCCCTCGGTCAAAGGCGATGAGAAGCGCCTCACGAAGCCACCGGCCGCCAAGCACGCCGGCGCGGCCTCCACGCCCGATGCGCGCCAGCAGCTCGCAGCGTTCGAAGCTGCTATGAAGCGGTTTCACGAACGCCGCCTGGCCGCTGCTCGCGAGTTGTTCGCGACCGCAGCCACCGGCCCCGAAAGCGACGTGTCGAATCGCGCGCGCCTGCACATGGCGATGTGCGACCAGCGGCTCCCACAGGAGACCGGGAAGCCGCAATCGGCCGAAGAGTATTACAACTACGGCGTGGCGCTGATCAACGTGCGCAAGCTTCCCGAGGCGCGCGCGAACCTGGAGAGGGCACTGGCCATGACCCCGCGGGCCGATCACATTCACTACGCCCTGGCGCTGGCGCAGGCTCTCGGCGGCGACCTGGAATCCGCTTGCCGGCACCTCGAACGGGCTATCGATCTGGAACCGCGCAATCGCCTCATCGCACGGCAGGACGCCGATTTCGCGTCCGTCGCCAGGCACCCCATGCTCAACGCTCTGCTCTATCCTGAAAAAAGAGGCTGATAGCGCGGCGCTCGTGTTCCCGCGCTCACGATATGAATCGACAAGCACCCTTGCGCGTGGTCGCCATCGGCGGCGGAACCGGTTTATCGGCGCTGCTCGAAGGATTGAAGAGCTACGCTCGTCCGGGCGGCCCGTCGCACCCCGCCGTGGATATCACCGCCGTCGTCACCGTGACCGACGATGGAGGATCGAGCGGCCGTTTGCGCCGCGAGTTCGACGTCCTGCCGCCGGGCGATATCCGCAACTGCATGGTGGCGTTGAGCGACGATTCCGGACTGCTCGGCCGCCTCTTCCAGTACCGCTTCGCCGCCGGCCGCGGTCTCAAGGGTCACAGCTTTGGCAACCTATTCCTCACCGCGCTGACTCACGTCATGGGCGAATTCCCCGATGCCGTACGGGCATCCTCGGAAGTGCTCAAAATCGGCGGCCGCATTTTCCCCTCTACCGACGCCAATGTCTCGCTCGAGGCCGTGCTCGCCAATGGCACCTGCGTGGCCGGCGAAACCCGCATCAGCCGTAGCCGCAAGCGAATCCAAGTCGTGCGTCTGCGGCCGCGCAGGGCGCGCCCGCTGGCGGCCACGTTGCGCGCCATCGCCGAAGCCGACGTCATCACGCTGGGCCCTGGCTCGCTGTTCACCAGCGTCATACCCAACCTGCTGGTCGAAGGGATTCCCGCCGCCATCCGCCGTTCCCCGGCCGTAAAGGCCTGCTTCGTCAACCTGATGGGGCAACCCGGCGAAACCATGGATTTTCGCGCCAGCGATCACATCCGTGCCATCGATCGCCACGCCGGCGGCAAGTTGCTCGACTATTGCATCGTCAATACGCGCCCGATCCCCCCGGCGATGAAGAAGCGATACGCTCGGCAGGCCGCTTTGCCGGTGGATAACGACCTGGACGCGCTCTCCAAAATGGGACTCAAAGTGATCGCCGCCGACCTGGCGCAGCTCACCGGAGTAGTGCGCCACGAGCCCGCCGCCACCGCCGCCGTGGTAGTCAAGTTAGCCCAGGAAGCCCGCCGGCGTACCACCCTCCGAGGCTGACACTTGCGTTCAGCCGGAAGCTGCGTAGATAACGTAACTAGTGGTAGTTAGCGTTATCGAATTCGAGTACTTTTTTTGGCAATTCGGCAGCATTTCCTCTTAATTGTTTTCCACATATACTCCAGTTATGTTATGCTGAGCCGAATAGGCTAAGGTGGCTCTGTGTACTGTCGGCATTGTGGCGATGATATCGGTGCATCGCGGCTTCTAACGGACACAGCATTTTGCTGCGACGCTCACCGCCAGGAGCACGGCGAGGGGCGCGGTCCGTCTTCGGGGCAAAAGAAATCCCACGCTGTGCATATGCAGTCGGCTGAGCCATCGCTCGCTCAGCCAAGACCGCAAGACGCCGCCGCCCGAAAGCCTCGCTTCAAAGCCCGTTACTCGGAGATTACGGCAAGGTTCACAGTCGGGGATCTTATTATGCCTCCTGCTTTGAAGCCGCTGGCATTCTCTCCTCCGCCGCCGGCCGATGCGCTGCCGCTTGCGGCGGCTGTGACCGAACGCTGGATTGCGCCGGCCGTGAGTGGTCGTCTCTTTGCGCGAAATTCCGATCCGGGATTGCCCGCCTTCTCGCTTCGTCTCCGCACACCGGCGCCGGCCAGCGGCGAGGCGGACGAGGCATGGAAGCGGATTCCCGTCGCCGCGCCGGTCGAGCGCGCTGTCGTGGCGCGCGCCGTCAGTGACTGTCTTCTTACGCGGCAGCCAGAACCGGAGTTGCCCGCCTTCGCCCTCGCGCTTCGCGTTCCGGCGCCGGTCAGGCGCCCCGCGGACGAAGCGTGGAAACGAATTGCCGCTGCCATGCCAGTGGAGCGGATTCTCACGCCGCACCGCGCCGCTCTTGTCGACTTCTCCGTTGGCAGCGCCGTGCAGCCTACGCTTGGCTGCCTCGCGCTGGCTGACCCGGCTTCCGCCAGTGCGCCCGATGTCCGCCATGTCATCCCGCAGCCCCAAAAGGGCGAGCCGGCTCTGAGTGCGGCTGGGCCGGTGTCGAGTGTCTTGATTGCAGTTCCCGCGGCGCACCAGCCTGAGTACTGCGGGTATTTTCCGAACGGGCCAGAACCGGAGGCGCCGGCGTTGCCGCAAGCCGTAAGCGCCCGTTCCATGGCTACGCCGGTGTCTGGTCGGGCCCCCGCCTCACCACCGTTGCGTTTGCCCCGCTTCGGTGGTTCCCCCATGCCGAATCAAGGGTTGCCGTCGGCGCCATTCCTGGATTCCGCCGCCCATGCAGCCGAGGAGACCGCTATGCCAAGGCAGATTGAGCAAGCGCCTGTTTCTACCGTTACTGTCCGGCTTCCACAATCTCCGGAACCGGTCAAATTCGCAGCTTTGGCACTGTCCGAACTCATGCCGCTCGAGTACTTCTGCTCGCGCGGGCCGCGCGTCCATCCGCACGGCGTGGGTTGGATCGTCCCGGTGCTGGCGGCTACGGCTCCCCGCTTCACGGCTCCGCTGATCATCGAAAGGTTTGAACCGCTGCCGGCCGAGCGGACCAAGCCGGCCAAGAGGCCCGGTTTCGCCGAGATATTCACCCTTCCCGAAGCCGCTAGCATGCGCTCCCATAAGGTGCGGGAGTGGAGCAAGATCATCGCCGCTTGCCTGGTCATCGGTGCCATGCTTTGGTATGGGACGAGCTTCCTGCGGTCCGACCACGACTCCGGCGCCGGGCCAAGCTTATTGGCCGACGACTCCACCGCGCTCCACGCCAATCCCGCCGTCGAGCGCCAATCGGGCGGCATCTTCCACCGCATTCGAGCCTCCATTGCCGGGCGCGCCGAAGTGCATTTGAACGATGGCTTCAACAACGGCATGGCCGCTTGGGGTGCCTCTCCGAAGACCCTGGCATCGGGTTGGGCACGCCATCCGGAAGGCTACGTCACCCCCGGCGACTTGGCCCTGTATCGTCCGACGCTGCGCTACACCGACTACCGCCTCGAGTTTTTCGGCCAGATCGAATCCAAGAGTCTGGACTGGGCTGTACGCGCCACCGACGATGCTAATTACTACGCCATGAAGTTCGCTTCGGATGGACCCGGGCCGCGCGCCGTCGTGAGCATGATCCACTATCCGGTTGTGGCCGGCCGAAAGGGTCCTCGCGTGGTTACTCCGCTAAATGTCATGATCCATGAGCACACGCCCTACCACGTAGAGGTCGATGTGCAAGGCGATCGCGTCACTACATCGATTGAAGGCGAGGAAGTCGATAGTTTCGTGGATGGCACGCTGGCCCGCGGTGGAGTCGGCTTTTTCGCCGACGCCGGCGAACAGGCGCGCCTGTACTGGATCAAGGTTTCCAGAAACGAGGATTGGCTGGGGCGCGTTTGCGCCTTCCTGAGCGGCGGCAATTCCAGCACCGCGCAGTTGTGGCTCCCAGCCGGTAACTCGCCCAGGCCCGATTCCGGGGATCCCATGCCCTCCAACCACTTGGTCCTGGCGGCAGGTTTTGGACTTCTGCGCCGCAATGCACTCGGCAGGATCTCGTATCACCGGAGGTTTTCGTCATGGCGTTCCTGACAGGCTCGGATTCTAGTCTAGGATCCTTCGTGGATCCGGTAACCTCGATCGACCAGCCCACTAAACCGGCGGATCGCGGCAATAAGACCCTCTCGCGCGCCGTTGCGCTCCACCTGGAGGGCAAACGCGAGGCTGCCGCGCGAATCTTGAGCAAAGCCATCGATGCGGGCGAGCACGATCCGGCCCTCTATGCTGCGCTCGGGCACGTGCAGTTCGAGTTGCGCGATTTCGAACACGCCGCCAACAGCTATCGGTCGCTGGTCGAGGTCGATCCGGCCCATCGCACAGCCCACTACAACCTGGGCGTGTGTCTGGGGAACGCGCAGCAATGGAAACAGGCGGCCGAGGCTTTCCGCGCAGCTCTGGCAACCGATGCCACCCGCGTGGACGCCCACCTCGGGTTGGGCATTGCACTGATTCGGGCTGGCAGCCCCGCGCAGGCTCAGGAATCGCTCGATAAGTACCTCTCTCTGTTCCCCGAACATGAGCCGGCCATGTTCGCTCGCGCCGTGGCCCTGCAACAACTCGGCCGGCACGGCGAAGCCGTCGAACAATATCGCAAGATCCTCCTGCGGAATCCGCGCAGCGAGGAAGCCCTTTCCAATCTTGTGGCGCTGTTCCTGGACCGCCGCGATGGCGACTCCGTGCGCCGCTATGCCGCCATGTTGGCCGAACTGCGGCCCGGTTCCGGCGTGGCCCTGGAAGCCTTGGCTACGCTGGCTTTCGCCGACGAGGACTACGCCTCGGCCGCGCGCTACGCCCGCGAACTCGCCACCGCCATGCCCAGCCGTTACGAGAACTGGTTCAACCTGGGTGTTGCGCATCACCAGATGGGCGACCTGGAAAGCGCGGCCGACGCTTACACGCGGGCCAGCGAGCTCAATCCTTCCTCGGCGCCGGCGTTTCTCAACCTGGGCGTGATCCGCCAGGAACTCGGCGATCTCGCCGCCGCCCGCGAGTGCTACGAGAAGAGCCTCGCGCTAGAGCCCGAACAGCCCAGCGCGACGTGGAATCTTGCGCTCGTGCTAGAACAACTCAACGAACGGCAGCGCGCCGAAAGCCTCTATGGGCAAGTTCCGGAGACCGCTTTCGAATGGTGCGACGCGCACTTCCGTCTCGGCTACCTCCGTCTGCTGCGCGGCGACTTCCGCGCCAGTGCGGAAGCTTTTCAGGCCGTGCTCGTCAAACAGCCCAATTGGGCCGAAGCTTGCCTGAACGCCGGCATTGCCTTCGCCCGTGCCGGCGATTCCGTGGCTGCCCGCCAGTTCTTTACTGAGACCGTAATGCTGCGCCCCGATTCGAGCGACGGCGTGCGCGGTCTGGCTGCCCTCGCGCTCGAACAGAACGAATACGAAGAGGCCCTGGAACTGCATGAGCGCCTGATCGAAATGGGAGAGCGCAGCCCCGAGGTGTTTTACAACGCCGGGCTGATTTGCCAGAAACGCGGCAAATTCGCCGACGCGGTGAGCTACTATCAGCAGGCGATCGACGCCGATCCGCAGTTCGCCGAAGCCCTCCTCAATATGGGTCACGCTCAGATGGCGTTGGGCGCCGAGGACAAGGCTCTGACTGCCTGGCGCCGTGCCATCAAGGAGAAACCCTCCCTGGCCGACTCGTATTTCGAACCCGTCGACCCCCGCGCATAGGTGGGGCATACTTTGGCTTGCCAGCCCGCGCTGGCCCCGCCTACTTTTCGGCGCTAGCGCAGCGGCTCCCTTCCCCCCGCTGGTAAAATAGAAGCTCCACTCGAGGAGGGAACCCAATGGCTCTGTGTGCCCGCCGCAAGGCGGTAGTTGTGAATGTGGGGGGTGTGCCTGTGGGCGGCGATCATCCGATCGTCGTCCAATCGATGACCAACACCGACACCGCCGATATCGCCGGTACGGTGAACCAGGTGATGGCGCTCGCCGGCGCCGGTTCGGAACTGGTTCGTGTCACCGTCAACACAGAGCAGGCCGCCGCGGCCGTGCCCAGGATCGTTGAAACCGTGCGCCTGTTCGGTTCGCGCGTGCCCATCGTCGGCGATTTCCACTACAACGGCCACATCCTCTTAAAGAAGTATCCCGAGTGTGCGCGCGCGCTGGCCAAGTACCGCATCAATCCCGGCAACTCCGACATCGGCCGCAAGACGGACGATAATTTCCGCACCATGATCGAAGTCGCGGTCGAGAACCACAAGCCGGTGCGGATTGGCGTCAATTGGGGATCGCTCGATCAGCAACTGCTCACGCGCAAGATGGACGAGAATTCGCGTGCCGCCCAACCCAAGGATGCGCGACTGGTGATGCTCGACGCGATGGTCGCGAGCGCCGTCGAATCGGCGCGCGCCGCCGAGCGCTACGGCCTCGCGCACGATCTCATCATCCTCAGCGCCAAGGTGAGTGGCGTCGAGGATCTGATCGATGTCTACCGCGCGCTTGCCGCCGCCTGCGATTACCCGCTGCACCTGGGCCTCACCGAAGCCGGCCTCGGCAGCAAGGGCATCGTCGCCACAACCGCCGCGCTGGCGCCGCTGCTGCTCGAAGGCATCGGCGATACCATTCGCGCCTCGCTTACGCCACTGCCCAACGGCGACCGAACCGAGGAAGTGATCGTCTCGCAGCAGGTTTTGCAATCGCTCGGTATCCGCAGCTTCACCCCGCAGGTCACGGCGTGCCCCGGCTGCGGACGCACCACCAGCACCTTCTTCCAGGATATGGCAGATCAGATCCAGACCTATCTGCGCGAGCAGATGCCGAAGTGGAAAGCGAACCATCCTGGTGTAGAGACCATGAAGGTCGCCGTGATGGGCTGCGTGGTCAACGGCCCCGGCGAATCCAAGCACTCCCATATCGGCATTTCGCTACCCGGCACCTTCGAGGAACCCAAGGCCCCCGTCTATATCGACGGCCGCCTCAGCGTCACATTAAAAGGCGACCGCATCGTGGCCGAATTCATCGACATCCTCAATGCCTACGTGGAGAGCCACTACGGCGCGCCGGCCGAGGTGACGGCCGGGGTGTAACCAGGCTCCGTCTCAACCGCTTCGGCGCCATCGCTTGCAATTGTGTTATGCTATTGAACGTAACAAAACGAGAATAAGAGAAGACAAGGAGCAGTACTCCAAGAATGGCACTGGCGGTC
>CAZFOP010000085.1:0-4391 GCA_964520085.1 uncultured Solibacteraceae bacterium
TGACGCAGGCCAGACAAACGCGCACGCCGGTGAAGGCGCCCGGGCCGGATGCGGCGGCGAAGCAATCCACATCGTCAACCGAAACGCCGTGGTGCGCAAGAAGCGCTTCCAGGTGGGAGTAAATCACGTGGGCGAAGCCGGACGGCGATTCGAGCGCGACTTCTTCGACGAGATCTCCCGCGCGGGCCAGCGCCAGGCTTCCGTGGGCGTGCGTGGTATCGACCGCGAGAATGAGAGGCGTCACTGGTTGAGGTCGAATCCTTTGGCCATCATATACACCGTGCCATAACCATTGATGGCGTAAAGGCGCAGCAGGGCGATGGCGGGGTAATTCGCGGCGAGGCTGGCGGGCAGTGTGAAGTCGGCTTGCGGCACGGTGCCGAGCACGCGATAGCCTTCGCGGTCGGCAGTGACCTCGGCGGTCCACATCCACAGCATGGCGCGGCTGGCGCGGGTGGTGTGTTTGAGCTTGGCCGAGAAGTGCGTCGTGCGGCCGGCGGCGAGCGCCCCCGTGGGCTGTTCGATTTCGTAAGGGACTTTCGCCGGATCGATGACGATCTCCTGCACGGGAACTTCGCGCGATTCGAATTTGTAGCTGCGGTTCATGCCCTCGATCGTGCCTTCACGTTGCAGGCGCAGCACCCAGTCGTGAAAGCGGTCTGGGGGCTCGCCGGTGAAATGCTGACCGCTCCATTTGCGGTGCGCGGCGACAGTGCCGTCGGCCGGATCCATCCAGTAGACGTCGTAACCGTGGTGGTCGACGGTGAGTTCGATCGGGCCTGGCTTGTCGATATAGACGACGTAGTCGACGCCGGGCAGCGCGAGGGCGCGACCGCCATCGAGGTCGAAGTAGGGTTCGAGATCCCAATGGCGTGTCGTGGCCATCAGGTTGAACCAGACCGTCATGGCCTTGGCGCCGGGCGAATTGGCGAAGCGTGCGCCCGCGCCGGTACTTGCGTAAACCGGGTATTGGCCGCTCATGGTGGCGGTCCAGAGGCGGTGACGGAACTCGACCGGGTCGACGACATTGGGTTCGGACTTGCCCGCGTTTCCGCCTTTGCTGGTGTTGGCAGGTCGGGCACCTGCCTCAACGGTGTCCTCGCGCGCGAACGCGAGGGCGACGCCAGGCACTTGGTAAAGCTGATGCTCGATGGCTCCCACGGCGGCGTCGGCGGTTCCATACGCGGCGAAATCCATCCAGCCATCGTCGAGCAGCGGCGCGGAAGTGACGCGCGCGCCGGTCGATCGAGGGTGCTCGTATGGGTCGAGTTCCTTGAGCAGGCCGCCGGTTTCCTGGAGCAGCGTGCGCGCACCGGCCTGGCTTTCGAATTCCTCGAGGCCCTGCCACGTGACGTTGCGTGCGGCGTAACGGCCCACCAGAAAACGAAGGAAACGGCGGCGCGCCGCGGGATCCGGCAGCAGGCGGAGGAGCGCGCGGGGGCTGGGAGCCAGCACCAGGTCGGCTACGAGCCCCTTGGAATTGATGTAGGCGATGCACTGGTCGAGGCGCTGGAAATGGGCGAGGTCGGGACTGCCGGGGCCGAGGAAACCGAGGTCCGCGCCATCGCCCAACACCAGGCCGCGCAGGTGATTGAACTTCTGCGTGGCACGCGCATCCACCAGGGCGCGGAAGTCCGCGTCGTCCAGCCAGGAAAAGCGCATTTCGCTTGCGCCCATCCACAGGTGCGGGCGGTTGGCGGCGGTGGTGGCCCAATGGTGGAGGTTGGCGACGGCGAGAAAGCCGGGGGCGTCGGAAGCGGTGGCGGTGAACGAGCCTTTGAACCCATCCCATTGGGCGATGTTGCTGGTGAGCCGGTACTCCCAGCGCCCGGCCTCAGTGGGAGAGAAGCGTAGCACCATGCGGCGGCCGCCATCCCAGAAAGCCGGCATGGCGTAAGTGCGCATATTGGGCGAGCGGAATTCGGCGCGCAGTTCGACAGTCGAATAAGGATCGGGATGCGCGGCGGCGGCCGCGGCGCTCAGTTCCAACACTAGTTCGCAGGGCGACCACGCCGGGGTGTTGTCGCAATTCGAAACGGGCTGGGGCGCGGCTTGCGGCGATAGCGCTCCGGCTAGTGCAAGGAGTGGCAGGAGGGTGCGGAGTGGTCCGGCGAGGGGCGCAGCGCGGCGAAGGGAATTCACATTACCAGTGTAGTGCGAAGGCTTCTCAGGTGATGTTCCTCTTCCAGAGTCTAAACAGCCCAGCAGAAGAAGGTGCAACGGGCGATCAGATCGTGATTTCCGGAGTATTGACGCCCTACTTTGTGTCGAGGGAGCGCAGCTTCAGGTCGAAAATGTTGCCGGGCTGCGCGCCAACCACCAGATCGCCTTCCACGCCCTCGGGCGTGCTCTTGCCGATGACGAACGCGGGGGTGCCGTCGGCGCCGATGCGGATGGCTTCCAACAGGTCGGCTTGAACCTCGCCCTTGTACTTTTCGCTCACGACGCAAACGCGGAATGGCGTCACATCCATCTTGAGAGACTCGGCGTAACCCAGCAGGCTTTCGAGATCCAGCTTGTCGGGGTGACTGCCCAAGATGTCGCGCATTCTCCAGAATTCTCCCTGGTCGTTGGCGCAGCGGGCGGCTTCGGCGGCGCGCATGGCATCGGGGTGCATGGAATCGAGCGGCAGGTCGCGGCTGTAAAAGCGGACCTTGCCGGTGTCGATGAAATTCTTCTTCAATTCGGCGAAGGTCTGGACGTGAAACTGGCGGCAGTAGGGGCACTGATAGTCGGTGAACTCGACCATAGTAACCGGCGCGGTCTTGGCGCCCAACATCGGCATGCCTTCGAGGTTCATTTTGATTTTGGCCGGCGGGCCGGCGGGTTGTTGTTGCTGCTGGCGTTCCAGCAACTGGCGGATCTGCCGAAGCTCATCCAAAATCCGGTCGGCCTGCTGGCGTGTGATGCCAGGCTCCTGGTTGGCGCCGCCGGCAGCGGCCTGCGCCTGCAAGCACGGCCACAGCATCGCCAGCGCGGCGCATGTCGCAAATCGTGAAAAGTTTCTCATTACGCTCCTAAATGTATGATGGCGTCATGGAATGTGCCGTCCGCCGCTTGCTCGGAAGCTGCGGGGAAACGGCTGGCAGGCGAGATCCGGTACGGACCCGAAAACCGCGGCGCCTGCCCCGCTTCTAATTCTTCTCCAGCATCAGCATGTACTGTACGTCGCGCACATGCTCCTTCTCTTCGAGCAGATGAAAGTGATTAGCCTCCACTTCCTTGATGACGTCGGGCATGTCCAGACGGATGTGCGTGAGCGCCCGCCCGTTGGGCATCGCCGACTCCCTCTTGTAATACTCTACGACGATTAGCTTGCCGCCGTCCTTAAGCGCTTTGTGAATGGCGGCCAGCATCTTCTCCGGATAATCGAAGTGATGATAGACGTCGAGCGCCAGCGCCAAATCCAGCGTGCCTTCGGCCAGGCGCGGATCGGTTTCGGTGCCTTTGACGAAGGCGACGTTTTCCAGGCCGGCCTGGACGGCTTTCAGCTTGGCGGCATCCAGAAAATCGTCGAAGATGTCTTCGGCAATCACGTGTCCGCCGGGGCCGACGGCTTTACTGAGGTATGGCAGCATGAACCCGACGCCGGTGCCGATGTCGGCCACGGTCATGCCCGGTTGCAGGTGCATCTCGCGAATCAGCAGCCCCGGCTTCTGGGTCTGATCGCGTTCCGGATTGCCGAGGCCGACGGCCATCTGCTTGCGCTGCGCCTCGGTTTGATAACCGCTGTTGGCTTCGCGCGCAACCTGCGCCGCGAGACCGACGGCCAGCCCCAAAGCTAAACAAGCGAACTTTTTCATAACGGTGGCTCCACAATGCCGACTTTCCCTTCCGCCATATAGTGGTTATGATAACAGGGCACCCGCAGCGGACTATCATAGAGGGCAGGTTTTCGCCATGAGACATCGCTTCCGTCGATGCATTCCGCTGGCGGCCTTCGCCGGCCTATGCCTAGCCCAGATACCGCGGCCCAATCCGCCGGAGGATCCGGAGATCAAGTTTCCCGACGCCAAGTCGCAGCGCGACCGCATGCTCAAAGCGGAGATGACCGAGAACCGCAAGGAGGCGGCGCAACTGGCTGAGCTGGCGCAGCAACTGCACAGCGACCTGGACAAGAACAGCCAGTATGTCTTTTCCCTTGCCGACCTCAAGAAGGCCGATGACATTGAGAAACTTGCACACAGAATCCACACTCGCATGCAGCATAATTAGCCTGTTGGCCTGCGGCCTCGCGGGCGCGCAAACGCCCGCGAAAACGCCGGCCGTGGCCGTGACGGATGGCCAAGACGAGGCGCACTGGCAGGCCGTGGCGCAAGAGGCGGGTTGGCAGACCATCGTGCCGGGCGGGGCCTCCGCGACCGCCTTGATGATCCGGCCCGTCGAGCCGA
>CAZFOP010000085.1:4401-10693 GCA_964520085.1 uncultured Solibacteraceae bacterium
CCGGGCGGGGCCTCCGCCGATCCGATCGACACGCGTGTGCTGGCGGTGGCTGCCGCTGTGCGCGCAGCCATACAGAATGGTGGCGTGGACCCGGCGCGCGTGTATCTGGCCGGCCGCGGCAAATCGGCGGCGTCGGTTTTCTACACCATGTCGCGGCTGCCCGACCTGTTCGCGGCGGGGATCGCGATTGGCGGGTCGCCGCAGGCCGCGTTAGCGACCGGACGCATTTACGCCGTGAATTTCAGCAACGCTCCCGTACTATGGATCACGGACAATGACGCCGGCGACGCGACGGCGCAGAAGTTGAAGGCTGCCGGGATGTGGATGGAATGGCGATCCGCGAGCCGAATGAAGAACGCCGATGTTTTCGCCTGGCTGGGGGGGCGCGCGCGCGATCCGTTTCCGCTGGATGTGGATTGCGAGACCGATTCGCCCACGTTTGCGAGCTGCTTTTGGCTCACGCCCGGCAAGTTCGACGTAAACGAGCGTAACGATGTGCTGCCGCGCACGCTGATAGCAACGGCCACGCCGGCGGCTCTGGATTTGGGTGCCTTCGGTTATAAGCCAGACGATCCGGGGCCCGGCGTACTGGTCTCCCATCTGCCCGAGAAGTACTCCGGCCCGCTCAAGCTGGGCGACCGCATCATCGAGCTCGACGGCCACTTGATCGCGGACGCGGCTGATTTTCAAAATCTGATGAGCAAGGCCACGGAGGCGGCGCACGCTGCCGTCATGGTCCAGCGCGGCAAACAACGAACGCGCGTCGAGACCCGCATTCTGGTTCCCCACCACGAATATGTGCCCACCGCGCGCGTGCAGGGCAAGTACGACCAGGCGCAAAACCAGATACTCATCATCAGCCGCAGCATCACCGAAATGCGCGTTACGATTCCCGATGCCTGGGCGGGCGCCAGCCTGTTTTGGAACGGGTTGTCGCTAGAGAATATCGACAAGCCGGGTTGCGTCCTGCTGACGATTGACAAAGAGTTACTGCACGCCGGCGCGTGTCCGTGATTTCCTATTGCTTTCCCATACAAAACGTGCGATGATTCCTATGGCTAGGCAATAGGAGGTGACGTGGGCGATAAAACGGACGTTTGGCAAGGGACTCTGGCGTTGATGGCGTTGAAGACCCTGGAGACGCTGGGGCCGTTGCACGGTTACGGGATCGCTCGCCGCATCGAGCAGACCAGCGGCAACCTCCTTTCCCTGAATTACGGAACCCTGTATCCGGCGCTGCTGAAACTGGAGCAGGAGGGAGCGATCGCTTCGGAATGGGGAGTTTCCGAAAACAACCGCAAGGCCAAGTTCTACCGGCTCACGCGGGCGGGACGGAAACAGCTCGACAAGGCAACGTCGAATTGGGAACAGACGACAGCCATCCTGGCACGGTTTCTCTCTCCCTCGGAGGATCAGGCATGAAACTGCGAGCGTCAATGCTGAGATTGGCCGGCATGTTTCCCGGCGCGCGGCGAGCGCGGGAGCGCGAACTGGCCGCCGAGATCGACAGCCATCTGCAGTTGCACATCGACGACAACCTGCGCGCCGGCATGACGGCGGCGCAAGCGCGGCGAAACGCGATTCTACAGCTTGGCGGAGTCGACGCCACCAAGGAAGCGTACCGCGATCGCAGCACGATTCCATTCCTCGAACACCTGCTGCAGGACGTCCGCTTCGCCATCCGGCAGTTGCGGAAGGACCCTGGATTCACCTGCACTGCCGTGCTCGTCTTGTCTCTCGGCATGTGCGCCAGCGTCGCCATCTTCGCCTTTGTGGATGCGGCACTCATCAAGCCGTTGCCCTATCGGAATCCCGGACGTCTGGCCGGTGTTTTTGAGAGCATCGCGACAGAGCAGCGGAGTACTCTCTCGTATCCCGATTACCTCGACTGGAAGAAGCTGAACAAGGTCTTTAGCTCGCTCGACATATACCAGCGCGGCCATTTCGCGCTGACCACGCCAGCCGGCGCGGAACCGGTTCGTGGCGACCGCGTGAGCGACGGGTTCTTTCGCACGCTCGGGGTTACACCGGTGCTGGGGCGCGATTTCTACGCGGGCGAGGATCTGCCATCCGCGCCCCGTGTTGCCCTGCTGAGCTACGCTGCGTGGCAGCAACGGTACGGCGGAGAACGCGATGTTCTGGGCCGGGTGGTCACGCTCGACGGCGCTCCCAACATCATCATTGGAGTGCTGCCACGGAACTTTCATTTCGCTCCGGCCGGACAAGTGGAGTTCTGGACGGCATTTCACGCTTCGAGCGACTGTGACCTGGGGCGATACTGCCACACCGTCTTCGGCATCGCGCGGCTCAAAGATGGCGTGTCATTGCAGACTGCGTCAGCCGACGTGAAGTCGATCGCGAAACGACTGGAGAAGCAATATCCCGATTCGAATCGCGATCAGGGTGCGGACCTGGAACTTCTGACGGATGTGATTACCGGAGATATCCGTCCGGTGCTGATGATCCTGCTCGGCGGAGCCGGGTTGCTGCTGCTGATTGCAACGGTGAATGTCACTGGGCTGCTGCTGGTCCGCAGCGAGGGCCGCAGGCGTGAAGTCGCCATGCGCAGGGCGCTGGGCGCGTCACAAGGAAGGTTGATTAGCCAGTTCGTGACGGAAGCGCTGGTTCTGGTTACGGCGGGCAGTGTGCTGGGCCTGGCATCCGCCAATTGGGCCATTCAGATCCTCGAGCGTCTGATATCGGAAGACATCATGGCCACGCCGTTTCTGCACGGCCTCGGTTTGAATGCCCGCGTGACGGCCTATGCGGGAGTGACTGCGCTAATGGCTGCGACGCTGTTCGCGCTCGCTCCCAGCCTTCGCATCGGGTCTCGCGATTTGCGGGAAGGGCTAGCGGAGGGCAGCCGCTGTACCGCTGGAATCGTGTGGCGCAGGCTCGGCTCCAAACTGGTGGTACTGGAATTGGCCACCGCCATGGTGTTATTGACGGGGGCCGCACTGCTGGGCAAGAGTCTATACCAACTGCTGCACGTGAACATTGGTGTGCAATCCGGCAATCTGTTGACGATGGAGATGGTGGCGCCGAAGTCCGGCTACGGAAAAGACGAGCAAGCGATCGCGCTGACGCGAGAGATCGCGATACGGATCGAAAGGCTGCCCGGCGTACGTTCTGTCGGCTTCACGACCAACGGCGTCCCCGTAAGCGGCAACGGCAACACGATGCCGTTTCGCGTGCTGGGGCGGCCCTGGCACGGAGAGAACAATCTGACGCCCGAACGCGATGTGAGCGCTAAGTACTTCACGACGCTGGGGGCGAAGCTGTGGCGTGGCCGCTATTTCACCGATGCGGAGGATGCGTCGAAGCCTTCCGTCGCCATCGTCAACGGGGCGTTGGTAAGGAAGTACTTCCCCGGTGAAGATGCGCTCGGCAAACAGCTTGCTCGTCCCTGGCCATCCAAGCCCATCGAAATCGTGGGCATCGTGGAGGATATCCGCGAAGGCCCGTTGGATGAGGCGATCCCGCCGGTCCTCTATATTCCGTTCAATCAGGACCCCGACCGCGATTTCAGCCTGGTGGTTCGAACGCTGCAGGATGAACGCGCACTGCTGCCGGCTTTAGCCGCCACAATTCGCCGGATCGACCCCGGCATCGTCATGGATCGTGGAAAGACCATGATGGACAAGATCGACGACTCGCAGTCGGTTTATCTCCACCGCTCTTCGGCATGGCTGGTTGGTGGCTTCGCCGCGCTGGCCTTGCTGCTGGGCGTGGTCGGACTTTACGGCATGGTTGCCTACTCGGTGAGCCGGAGGACTCGGGAAATTGGAGTCCGCATGGCGCTCGGTGCGCAGCCGGGTTCCGTGTATCGGCTCATCTTACAAGAGGCGGCGTGGCTGGCGGCGGCCGGCATTGCGATCGGGCTCGCGTGCTCGGTGGTTGCGGCGACGCTGATTCGCGGTCTGCTGTTTGGTATCCAGCCCTGGGATGTGCCGACGCTGGCCGCTGTTGCCGCAGTGCTCGGCATTGCAGCGGTCTTGGCCAGCTTCATCCCAGCGCGCCGGGCAGCGTCGGTCGATCCGGTAGAAGCTTTGCGTGCGGAATAGTAAGGGTAGCGCCACGTTTGCGCAAAGAAATGTCGAGATGACTCTCGACACAGCAGGCAAGACTGCCTGCGCCACGACGGCGTTGTGAGAGAAGCGGCGTTAGACGCTGTTGGAATGCCGTTTGAAAATCAGCGGCAAGTTTTGCGAGAAGGCCGATCGCGCCAGAACCATGTCGCAGCCGGCTTCCTGCGCCTGCTGCTTGAGCTCGGCCTGGATGTGCGACAGATAGCCGATCAGGCTGATGCCCTTGGTTTCCGCTTTTCCCTTTAGCTTGCCAATCAGCTTCAACGGCTGCAGCGCTTCGAAGTTCAGGTCGAAGATGATCAGCGATGGCTTGCGCTCCGACACGGCTTTCTCCAGCAGCTCCTTGGGCTCTTTGACGAACTCCAGCGCGAGGCCTGCGCGCTTGGCCGCCTCGGTGAGTTTTACCGAGAAAAACAGGTCGCTTACAGCGGCCAGGACTCTGTTCGGTTCCTGCTTCTGCGTCATGATTGTGCGTTTCTCGAGTTTGCCCGTTAACACAGACAACTTGGTGGGAAGTCCGATTCTACCACGACTGGGCCCGCCCGTCCGCGCTCGCTCGCGGCTGGTACAATCTGTCTGATATGTCACTCGTCGTGGTTGGCTCGGTTGCATACGACGGCGTGGAAACGCCGCATGGAAAAGTGGACCGGATGCTGGGCGGCGCGGCCACCTTTATCTCGCTTGCGGCGTCCTATTTCACTCCGGTGAAACTGGTGGCGGTGGTTGGCGACGATTTCGCGGTTGAGGATGGCGCGCTGCTGGCCTCGCGCCAGATCGATCTGGCGGGTCTCGAACGCGTCGCCGGCGGTAAGACGTTTTTCTGGTCCGGTGTGTATTCCGCCGACATGAACGATCGCACCACGCTGCGCACCGACCTCAACGTCTTCGCCGATTTCGATCCCAAGCTGCCGGAATCCTATCGCAGCGAGCCGTACCTGCTGCTCGGCAACATCCAGCCTGCCTTGCAGCGCGGCGTGCTCGCGCAGATGAGCGGGCTCAAGCTAGTTGGTGGCGACACGATGAATTATTGGATCCAGGACTTTCGCCAGGAGTTGCTTGCGACTGTCGCGCAGTGGGATTTTCTGCTGATCAACGACAGCGAAGCGCAGATGCTCTCCGGTTGGCGCAACCTGCGCAAGGCGGCGGCCGCCATTCAGGCGATGGGCCCGCGTACGCTGGTGATCAAACGCGGCGAATTTGGCGCCGTGCTGTTCCACGGTAGCGATTACTTCTTTGCGCCCGGCTATTTGCTGGAAGAAGTCTTCGATCCCACAGGGGCTGGAGATAGCTTCGCGGGCGGTTTCGCCGGCTATCTGGCGGGCCAGGGCGTCGCGGCCAAGGACGCGGATTTCGCGGAGTTGCGCCGCGCCGTGATCTACGGCTCCGTAATGGGCAGCTTTTGTTGCGAAAGGTTCGGCGTCGATCGCTTCCGCTCATTGAAGCGGGAAGAAATCGATGCCCGCTTCCGGGAGTTCCAGACCTGCACGCATTTTTGAAATCGAAGATGGGGAAGGGCGCGCTGGCCGCCATCGGGTTGCTGGCGGCGGCGAGCGCCGCCATTGCATTCTTCAGCGCTCACGGCAGGCTGCTCTACTATGGCGATGCCGAAGCGCATCTGAATATCGCGCGCCGCATCCTGGATTCGCAAACGCCGGGCTACGACCAACTGGGCACGCCGTGGCTGCCGGTGCCGCATTTGTTGATGCTCCCCTTCGTGGCGCGCGACGCGCTGTGGCGCAGCGGCCTGGCCGGTGCGATTCCGTCGGGCATCTGTTTCGCGATGGCGGGGGTGTTTCTGTTCCTGGCCGCGCGGCGCGTGTTTGGCGAAGATGCGCCGGCTTTCGCGGCGGCGGCGGCGTTCGCTTTGAATCCGAACACGCTCTACCTCGGGTCGATTCCGATGTCGGAGCCGGCCTTCTGGGCCGGCTGGATGGCGCTGCTGTACGCGACGGTTCGGTATCGCGATTCGGGCGGCTGGGGCGCCGTGCTGGGCGCAGGCGTGGCGGCGACGATGGCGGCGCTCAGCCGGTATGAAGGATGGTTCCTGATTCCCTTCGCCGCACTCTATTTCGCGCGGCGTCGATTCCGCGCGGGTCTGATTTTCGGCGCGCTGGCCAGCCTCGGCCCGCTGTACTGGCTGGGGCATAATTGGTGGCTGCAAGGCGACGCGCTCTACTTCTTGCGCGGCCCGGGTTCGGCTTTCG
>CAZFOP010000086.1:0-10583 GCA_964520085.1 uncultured Solibacteraceae bacterium
GCCATCGGCGCCAGCACCGTGGCCGGAGCGATCCGCACCGTGCCAATCGAAAACGCGTTGGGGAAAGCGTGCATTGGGTCTGAGCTTACTTCAATCTTAGCGGTTGCCCGACTGCCGCATCAACAACCGGCGTTCGGCCGCCCCGCATTAACGCCTTCTAATATTAACTTCGTTTCAGGACCGCAACGGCTCCTCTCGCAACGCGTTTGACCGTGTAGGAGGCAAGCACAAAATGAACCGAAAACTCTTGACGGCCGCATTTCTGCTGGCCGGTTCGCTGTTTACCGGTTGCGCCGGAAGCGCCGCAGTCATCGTGGAGCCGCCGCCGCCGCGTTACGGAGTCATCGGCGTGGCGCCGGGCCCTGGCTTCGTATGGACCGAAGGATTTTGGGATCTGCGCGGTGGCGCATGGGCCTGGGCTCCCGGCCGCTGGGTGCGTCGGCCACACCCGCGCGCCGTGTGGGTGGCACCCGCGTGGCGCCACGAGGGCGGGCACTGGCGCTACTACTGCGGCCGCTGGCGGTAGCGTCGGTAACCGCTCCCTGCCGGTCGCGACCCAGAGCGGATCGGAGCCGCGACCGTCAGGAAGCCGTTGGCGGTGTCGTTACGGCGCAAGACCTCAATCGATCAGCCCATTCCGCACGGCGAAGCGAACCAGCTCGTTGATACTGTGTACGTTGAGCTTTTCCATGATGCGGCCACGGTGCGCATCCACCGTGTAAACGCTCAGGTTCAAAACTGCGGCGATTTCCTTGTTGGTCTTGCCTTCGGCAAGCATTTGCAGAACCTCGCGCTCGCGGCTGCTCAGCCGGTCGATGGGGTTAGTAACGTGGCGCCGGTAATCGTCGAGCACGGCGTCGGAAACCGCCGGGCTCAAGTAGCCTTCACCGGAGGCCACGGCGCGCACTGCGCTCACCAGGTCGGCGGCCACCGAATCTTTCAGCAGGTAGCCGCGCGCGCCCGCGCGCAGAATTTCGCGCACATACACCGAATCCTTGTGCATGCTGAGCGCCAGCACGCGCGCATGCGGGGCGTTGTCGGCCATGCGGCGGGTGGCCTCGATGCCGTTCAGTTCCGGCATGGCGACATCCATCACCACCACGTCGGGCTTCAGCTTGGCGGCAAGTTCCAGCGCCTCGCGGCCGTTGCCGGCCTCGCCCACGATTTCCATGTCGGCTTGCTCGGCGAGGATCATCTGAAATCCGCGCCGTACCACCGCGTGATCGTCAGCCAGCAGAATGCGAATCTTCTTCATCGGGAATGGGGAGCCGCACCTCAATTAGAACACCCTGGCCGGGCCGCGAGCGTTCGGTCAACTCGCCGCCCGCGATGCGTGCGCGCGCGCGCATTCCGATCATGCCCATGCCGCGGCCTTCCGCCGGCGCGCCGGCGAGGCCCTTGCCATCGTCCTCCACGCTCAGGCAAAGCTGCCGCTTTTCGGCGGCGAGCTTCACCGTCACCCGCCGCGCCGCCGCGTGGCGCGCCACGTTGGTCAGCGCCTCCTGCGCAATACGGAATAGGTGCGTTTCCGTTTCGCCGGGCAACCTGCCGTCGAAGTTCGATTCGAAACGCGCATCGATGCCGGTGCGCGCGGCGAATCCCTCCACCTGCCAGCGCAGGCTGGCCGCCAGTCCGAAATCGTCGAGGATGGTGGGCCGCAGGAGCTGCGACATCTGGCGGACGTTGCCAATGGCTTCGTCCACCAGGCGCAGGCAGTCGGCGGTGCGCTCCGTGCTCGTTTGCCCGCTCGTGGCCAGCGCAACCAAGTTGGTCTTGATTGCGGTGAGCGCCTGGCCCAGCTCATCGTGCAGCTCGTGCGAGAAGCGGCGCGCGGTGGCCTCCTGGTCCTCCAGCATGTGCCAGGAGACGCGGCCCAGCTCGGCCGTCTGCCATTCCATGCCGCGAATCAGCCGCGACACCATGCGCACCGTTACGATGGCGAACACGAGCGCCAGCAACACGCTCGCGCCGGCAAAGATCACCGTGGTATGGAGCAGCTCCGAGGTCCGTCGATTGAGCTGCGCCTGTGCCGCGCCGGCCTTGCTGTATTCCCGCTCCACCAGCCGCGCCACGACGGTCATGAAGTCTTCGTGCTCGCGAAACAGCTCCACCGGAGCGAAAGTCTCAGGCTCGTCTTCGGCCAGAATGTGGCGCGCCTCGCCCGAAAAGGCGAGTGAGGCTTGCTTCAGGCGCACCCACAGATCTCGATCCGCCGTGCGCGCGCCTTCCGCCGCGATGCGGGTGGTGTCGGCGTCGGCGTTATCGAGCTGTTTGAGGATGGCGCCGGAATCCACCGAATCGGGATCGCGTGCCAGCACGGAAAATACTTCGCTCAGGCTGGTCTGCTGGCCATGCAGCTCGCCAATCAGCCGGCGCGCCACTTCCTGTTCGCCAATCAGGCCGGCGGCGCTCTGCCGGATGGCGCGAATATTGCGGACTGCCACCAGCGCCGCAGCTAGCAGCAGGATCACCACCAGCGCGAAGCCGGCCGTCAGCACGCGGAAGATACTGCCGTGAGTGATCGGTTTCGGATACATCGCGTTCCTGAGTATCGCAACTCGCGCGCCCGGCTTGCATCGCCTGGCCGGGCTACGCGACACGCCCAATCCACACTAACAAATCTTAACCGTTACCACCCCGGATTCGGGGCCTCCAATAGCCTGCCGCGGCTATCGTGCTTTTTTCGCACCTGCCGCAAGATGGGATTGTAAGCGGGCGATGAGGCCCGCAGAGGAGAAAAAAATGAAAAAGACGCTGTTTGCCATCGCCCTGACGTTTGCCACCATGTCGTTCGCCGCGCAGACGCCGGCCCCCGCGCCCGCCGCTACGCCCGGGCAAACCACCAGCACTGCCAAGAGCACTGCGAAACCGAAGAGCACCAAAAAGAGCACGAAGAGCACGACAAAGTCTGCCAAGAAGACCAGCTCTTCGAAAGTCGCCGGCACTGCCAAGGTTGCCAGCGCCGCACCCGCGGGTCCGGCCAAGAACTAAGGGCCTGCCTTGAAAAGCCGGTTCGCACGTCAGCAACCGCTCTCTGACGGCCGCGGCTCAGGAAGCAATCGGAGCCGCAACCGAAGGGAGCGGTCGATTCTACTCGTCCACTGTTTTCCCAGCCCCGTAACGCCCTCACCGAAGGGCGGCGGGGCTTCTTTGGTTTCCCGCGAATGTTTACAAAACGGATGCGCCATCTGGCAGCCGGGTGCTGCGTATATCGATGTGCGAACACTTATTCTTCTCTCGATTCTCGCGGTGCCCGCGCTGTTTGGGCAGAGCCGCCCGGCCTGCGACCTGGTGACGCAGGATGAAGCGAACGCGCTGCTGGGGGGCAGCGCCAATCCGTTGTCGATGGGAGCCATAGGCTGCGGCTACTCCGTGCGGACACTTGGCGTGCGCCTGACCATCACGGTGACGGATTGGGGTACCACGACCAAGGAAATCTGGGATGGTCTGAAAGCCACCAGCGCGAAGAAGAACTGGATGGCCGGGGACGAGGCGGGTATGGGATCGTACGCTTATGCCGAGGTCATCCGGCGGAGCGTGCAAAGCTCGGCCGGAAAATGCGGTTTCGTCATCGTCAAAGGAACAAAGATATTACAACTCTTCGTCACCGATTCGGCTGAGAAGCAGGACATCGCCGGCCGGAAAGAGATGCTCGACAAGCTGCGGCCGTTGGCGCGGAAGGCAGTCCAACGTCTGTAAACCGAACGCGGCGCTGAACGGTTGTTTTGCGGGTGGCAATGGCATTATCCTTGTGAACGCCATGACGCGGAACGATTTTCTGAAGCTTTCCGCCGCTGCCGCGCTTGCGAGCGCGGCTTCGGCCCAAAACCAGCACCCCAATCCGGACCTGGGTTTCACCGATACGCCGATGTTGCCAGGCATGCCCTGGCACGTGCATGATCCGGCTCGCCCGCATCCCAAAGTGGTGGTCCCAGGGAGCGCGCCCGGCGCGCCGCCTTCGGATGCAATCGTGCTCTTCGATGGCACCGATCTTTCGCACTGGCAGCAGCGTGGCCGGGGCGCCAACGCAGGTAAGCTGATCGATCCCACGTGGACGCTTGGCCCCGGCTATTTCGAAGTGGTGGGCAACTCGGGCGACCTGGTGACGCGCGAGAGCTTCGGCGACTGTCAGTTGCACGTGGAGTGGGCATCGCCCGCGCCGCCGCACGGCAACAGCCAGGGCCGCGGCAACAGCGGCGTGATCCTGATGAGCCGCTTTGAAATCCAGGTGTTGGACGCGTGGGAGAACCCGACTTATGCGGATGGACAGACGGCGGCGATTTACGGCCAGTGGCCGCCGCTGGTCAACCCGGCTCGCAGGCCAGGCGAGTGGAATAGTTATGACATCGTTTTCGAAGCGCCGCGCCTGTCTGGCGATCAGGTAACCAGGCCGGCGTTCGTGACGGTGGTCTACAACGGTGTAGTGGTACACAACCACAAAGAGATTATGGGTCCCATGGTCTACCGGCAGGTGGCTCACTACACGTCTCAGCCGGCCGAAGCGCCGCTACTATTGCAGGATCACCACGACCCAGTGCGCTATCGCAACATTTGGATCCGCCGGTTGGGCGGTTACGACCAGCCCGAGTAAGTGTGTCAAGCCCTGGCACGCCCACCGCCCGCAGGCGGGAGCATTTGGCGAGTGCTCAGCGGCAGGTCAGTCTCTGGGATCTGGGTGACGCGACCAAGTGAATAGCCGAGGAATTGTGCTATCAAATAGTCATGTCGGATTGGCGGCAGTCGACCTTGAAGATAGCCTCGGACGGGTTCTCGTTGGCCGGATATCCGTTGCTGGAGTTTGATCGCAGGCCACTCGATCCCTTTCCGTTGAGAGGCTTCGCGCTGGCTTGGAATGCTGATCTCACCTTGATCCAGGTACTTGACAGCGACTTCTTTCGACTTAACGGATACGCCGTCTTTCGTAATTCGGACGTGATGAGGTGGCGCTCGTTTCCGAAGGCTGATTTCGTCGTGCGGGCAGTTCGGCTGCAGAGGGTGCGCCCTTCCAAGCCGCATGCTGTGACTATTGGCTCAATGCGAGAGGCTCTTCGATCCGCCGGAGCAGCATTTTCGCTGATCACAATTCATCGTGAACGAGTCCGGAGGGGAGTCTGCTACGTAGGGAAGTTCCTTCGGACAAACCAACGCGCCATGGCCATCAAGGCCATATCGCCGCAAGCACTGTGGGAGGGAGAGGAGAGCTATTCTCTCAGCGAGATCACGCTTCTGGAGTTTGGCGGCGAGTACGAAAAGCTTCTGCAGCGGATGGCGAAGTGGTGACCCAGGGTTCTGCGGGCGCGCCGTTCCACAGTTAGTAAACGAGGTACGTCCCTACGGGAATTTGGTGCCGGGTTTTGGACTGCGACTCAGCAGAGGCTGCGCCGCCGCACGGACCGCACCACGCACACAGCGGTCCGGCTCCCCCGCGCCGCGCCAACCATTCGGTGGCTCACTCGACACGAACCACCGTAGCTTTGAGCTGAACCCCACCTTCCTTCTGCCTCAGGTTCGGCCTCTCAGCATACGCGAACGGCAAATAAGCCGAACCCCGCCGCTCTCTTCGCTTCAGCATCCGTTTTTCAACGATCTCAAACGATAAGACAGCCAAGGCGATGGAAACGGTCAGCGCCAGTATGAACATCGGCCAGCCGTGTCGAACCAGGTGCAGGCGCATCATGGCCACATACAGGGGTTGGTGATATGCATAGATACCGTAGCTGTACTTACCGAGCGCCGTCGGGACTGGAGAGCGAAACACCGCGCGGACCCACTCCGGCCCGAGTGCGGCGAGCCAGAGCAGGCCTCCGAATGCCAGCGCCAGTGCCATGATGCCGATTGTATCGGTGAACTTTTGGCCCAGGAACCGGTCGCCCGCAACCACGGTGGCGCCAATCAGGACAACGCCGGCGCCGAAGTACTTGGCCCAGTGAGCCATCCATCTGAAAACCGCCGGCGTCTGCCAAGCGATCGCAGACAAAGCGCCGATCATCAGCGAGTCGGTGTTGCCAAACGTGTTGGCATGGATGAAGAAATGTACGCCCAGGAATGCCATTCGAAACAGCAATGCCGAAGCGAAGGTACCCGCTGCGACCCATGGCAACCTTTTCGCGGGCACAAATAGAACCACGAAAGGCCAAACCCAGTAGAACTGCTCCTCGACAACCAGCGACCAGAAGTGTCCGAGCAATTGCTGAGCGTGTTCGTGAAACAGCGGCGTCCAGTTGCCCAGATAGAACCTATAGAGAACCCGATCATGTAAAGGAGGCAGGGCGGGCCGCAAGGCAGGGACAGCGCCGAATAAGAGCCCGACCGCAATCAGAGTCCAGTAGTAAACCGGGAAAATGCGTAAGGCCCGGCGAACGTAAAAGGACCGGAAGTAATCGCTGCGGCAGCGAGTTCGAAGTAAGATGCGTGTTATCAGGAAGCCACTTAGTACAAAGAACAGATTGACGCCTACCCAACCCCAGGAGACGATGTGTTGGACAACGCGGTTCTGCGGCAGATCCGGCCCGAAATGAAACAGCAGCACCATCGCGATAGCGCAGCCGCGTACGCCGTCGAGTTCCGGGATGCGATCCGGCGGGCACCTCCGACCAGGGTTCAACCCGATTGCCTCCTTCCGGATCTCAGTGGGAAGCGGTGCCTGCAACGGCCCGGCCTGCTACGGATTCCGCCGCCGCCCTGCCGTCTACCTGCCCACCGGAAACCACGAACTCTCACCTCACCCTTGAAAGTGCAGCGCTTCCGGAGATGTTCTCGCCGATTTTTCCTGTGGCATCGGAGTCATCAACCAGTCAAACAGCACTCGAATGAGGGCCGGATGTTGTTTGGCCGTGGAATCCCAGCCGCGGCGGCGAATTGTGATTGAATAGGGACTGGCAGCCTCCGTTGACCCAGACCCCTCCGCGCATCCTCGTGGTTCGGCTCGGCGCGATGGGCGATATCGTCCACGCCTTGCCGGCCGTGGCTTCTCTGAAGCAGAGCTTTCCGGGCGCGCAGCTCACCTGGGTGGTCGAACCGCAGTGGGCGGCGCTGCTCGAAGGCAATCCGTTTGTCAATCGCGTGATTCTGTTGCGCCGCCGCGACGCAGCCGGACTGTTGGCCTCGTGGCGGGAGTTGCGTTCCGCCACGTTCGACTTCGCGGTGGATTTCCAGGGGCTGATCAAGTCCGCCGTGGTGGCCGCGGCCGCCGGCCCCAAGCGCATTTTCGGGTGGGACCGCGGCCAACTGCGGGAGGCTGCGGCCGGCGTCTTCTACACGCATCGCGCGTCCAGCGCCGCCGCGCACGTGGTGGATCGCAATCTCGATCTCGCCGCGGCCGCCGGCGCGCGCCAAACGCTTCGAGTCTTCCCGTTACCGGCCGGCCGGCCCGAAGCGGCCTTGCCCGATGGCGATTTCGTGCTGGCATCGCCGATGGCCGGCTGGCGCGCTAAGCAGTGGCCGGTCGAAAACTACCTGGCGCTGGGCAGGCTACTGCTGCACGAGTTGAAGCTGCCGCTGGTGCTCAACGGTCCGCCTGGCGCGCAACTTGGAACCGCGGACGGCACCTGGCCGCACGCTTGCGGCCTGCCCGGTTTGCTCGATGCCACCCGCCGCGCCGCCGCGGTGGTAGGGGTGGACAGCGGACCGATGCACCTGGCGGCGGCGCTCGGCAAGACCGGCGTGGCGCTGTTCGGTCCCACCGACCCGGCCCGCAACGGACCTTACGGCGATTCGCTCCGCGTGCTGCGTTGGCCGGGCGCTGTGACCAGCTACAAGCGGCTCGACGCGATTGACGAGAGTATGCGCCGGATCACGGTCGGCGAAGTCTTCGAATCGCTGCGCGCCGCGCTGGGCCGCGGGCTCGGCGAAAGTTCGAGCGGACCCAAATGATCCCATTCCCCAAACCTTATGCCGATGCGGTGGCGCGGCTGCGCGTGCCGTCCGGTTTTCTCATTGTGTTCGTCTTCGCCTGGCTGTCGCGGCCTCTCCCGGCATCGATTGCCTGGGGCGTTCCCGTCTCGCTATTGGGTCTCGCGCTGCGCGGCTGGGCGGCGGGATGTCTCGATAAGAATCGGCAACTCTCCACCGGCGGACCGTACGCGCACATGCGCAACCCGCTTTACCTTGGCACGCTGCTGGTGGCGGCAGGGCTCGCCATCGCCGCGCGAAGCCCTTGGCTGGCTCTACTGTTCGCCTGCGTCTTCCTGTTCGTCTATCTGCCGGTAATTCAGCTCGAGGAACAGCACCTGCGCCACCTGTTTCCGGACTACGCATCGTATGCGGCGCGCGTGCGGGCGCTGTGGCCGCGACTGACGCCGGATCCAGGATCGACTCCGGCGCCGTTCCGCTTCCTCTTGTATATACAGAATCAGGAGTACCAGGCCGGAGCAGGATTCGCCATCGGTCTGCTTTACTTGATTTGGCGGCTGCCACGCTGAGAACAACCGTGCGTGTCAGCTCGCCAGCGCGCCGGGCTGTGATCGGCTGCAATCCGGCACGGGTACAATAGGGGGGATGCAGCACTCCAAGTTCCGGATCGGGCTCATCCAGATGGCGTGCGCGGTCGATCCGAATGAGAATATGGCCAAGGCGGAATGGCGCATCCGCGAAGCTGCCGGCCGCGGTGCGCAGATCGTCTGCCTGCCGGAACTGTTCCGCTCGCAGTATTTCTGCCGTGAGGAAGATACCCGCTTCTTCGACCTCGCCGAGCCGGTGCCCGGGCCGACGGTGGAGAGCCTTTCGCGGCTGGCGCGCGAGCTAGCAGTGGTGATCGTCGCGTCCATTTTCGAGCGCCGCGCCGCGGGCGTGTATCACAACACGGCGCTGGTGTTCGACGCCGACGGATTACTGCTTGGGATGTACCGCAAAATGCACATTCCGGACGACCCGCTGTATTTCGAGAAGTATTACTTCACGCCTGGCGACCTGGGTTTCCGCTGCTTCGACACGCGCTATGCGTGCATCGCGCCACTGGTGTGCTGGGACCAGTGGTATCCGGAAGCCGCGCGCCTGGCTGCGCTGGCTGGCGCACAGGTGCTGTTCTACCCGACTGCGATTGGCTGGCACCTGGCCGAGAAGCGGGAATTCGGCGCGGCGCAGCACGACGCGTGGCGTACCATCCAGCGAAGCCATGCCATCGCGAACGGGCTATATGTGGCCGCGGCGAACCGCGTGGGATACGAAGGGCCGCCGGAGCGGGGCCTGGAATTCTGGGGCGGATCGTTCGTGGCCGATCCGTTCGGCCAGGTGCTGGCCGAAGCCGGCCACGAAAAAGAAGAGACGGTGGTCGTCGAATGCGACCCGCGTCGGATCGAGGAAGTGCGGCGCAACTGGCCGTTTTTGCGCGACCGCCGCATCGACGCGTACGCACCGATCCTCAACCGGGTGATCGATTGAGCTCGGACGCGCGCGGCTTTCGCATGCCGGCCGAATGGGAGCCGCACCACGCCACTTGGATCGCGTGGCCGCGCGCCGGAACGGCAGGCGCGGCGCGCGCTGACCGCGTGGCGTTTCAATGCCTGGGCCAAGTACGACGATTGGAAGCTGGATGCGGCTGTGCAGCGTTTCTGGCGCGCCGGCTGGAGCTGCCGGTGTTCCCGCCGGACATGGTGCTCGAAGGCGGCAGCATCGATGTCGACGGCGCCGGCGCCGGTCGCGGGCTGAGTCACCGGCCTGAATTAGCCTTGCCGTCCCGAGGTTGGCCACGAGTGCGTACGCGACGGTTATCACGCGATGTGCCGCGTGATACTATTCCGGCTGAGTCGGATATTGGAGCAGCCGTATGCGGAAACCGTCCCGCCGTTCGTTTCTCGCCGGAGCCGTGCTGGCAACTGCCGGCTGCCGCCAGGATGCGGGAGCGCGGCTGGCGCTGACGGGCGACGAGACGCGCACGCTGAACGCGATCTGCGATCAGTTGATTCCAGCCGATCAGGACCCGGGTGCCGCAGCGACCGGCGCGGTCGTTTTCATCGACCGCCAACTGGCCGGCCCCTACCGCCGCTACCGGCGCGCTTACCGCGAAGGTCTGGTGCGTACTGCCGCTCTCAGTAGCAAGATGTTCGGCAAACCGCTCGACCAACTGGCAGGCGAGCAGCGGCTGGCGGTGGTCGAGCGCATCGAAGAGGACGCGCGGCCGTTTTTCGAGATGGTGCTGGCGCATACGATGCAGGGCTTCTACGGCAGTCCACGCCACGGCGGTAATCGCGATTATGCGAGTTGGCGCATGCTGCGCGTGCCCGCCTCGCCGGTGCGCGGGCGGATCCAGTACGATCTGCGCCAGGGGAAGGGATCCTAGCCATGGCGCTGGCGCCGGTGGATGCGGTTGTGATTGGCGCGGGCGCCGGCGGCGGCGTGATCGCCAAGGAGCTCGCCTGCGCCGGCCTGCGCGTGGTGCTGCTCGAGCGCGGACGCTGGGTGACCGCGTGGGACGACCACAAGGACGATCTGCGGAACCAGCGCACCAGCGTCCTGGGGGCGCCCTTCGGCCCGGATGATGAGCGTAATCCGCGGGTGGCCGTGGACCGCCGCGGCCGCGAGCTGGTGGTGTTGCCGAGCGATGGCGCTTACTCGAACAACGCCGCCTGCGTGGGCAGCGGCACGGT
>CAZFOP010000087.1:0-10581 GCA_964520085.1 uncultured Solibacteraceae bacterium
CCGCCGCCCAGAATCACCGCGTTGGCCGGCGCCACGCCCGGCACGCCGCCCAGCAAAATTCCGCGCCCGCCCTTCGGCTTTTCGAGATACTGCGCGCCCACCTGCACGCTCATCCGCCCAGCCACTTCGCTCATCGGCGTCAGTAGCGGCAGCGACCCATCGCCCTCGCGTATGGTCTCATACGCCACGCCACTGACTTTGGAGCCCAGCAGCCGGTTGGTCAGCTCCGGCAGCGGAGCCAGGTGCAAATACGTGAACAGCACCAGGCCCGGCCGGAAGAAACCATACTCAGCCGCCTGCGGTTCTTTTACCTTGGCGACCAGATCGGCCCTGGTCCAAACCTCCGCCGCCGTTTCCACAATATGCGCGCCGGCCAGTGCGTATTCTTCGTCGGTGATGGAGCTGCCTTCGCCCGCCCCCGCCTCCACCAGCACCTCGTGCCCCGCCTCGCGTAGCGCGATCACACCGCTAGGCACGAGTCCCACACGCGTCTCGTGGTCCTTGATCTCCTTAGCAACCCCAACGACCATAAAATGGCCTCCGATTCATGTTAACACCACACCTAGGTGGGGCATGCTTTAGCTTGCCCGGCTTCACTCGACTGACACACTGCCCTGGGACTGTTCGTTTGCCAGCCAAATTTCCGTCCCGCTTGGAACGTCTTGTTTCGCAACGCTCTCTGGAAATAGAAAGCCCATGCGACATTTGATCGCCGGGCCACATGCTATTTCAATCCCGGCAATGTACGTGTCCACGACTTGTCCATTAGGCTTTCGAACCTGGATCGCATCCTTACATGCGCACGCGGAAGTCCACGTGAGGCGCCGCGGGCATAATGACGCAGCCGCGTCCCTGGATCTGGAAGACGTGCTCGACTCTAGACAGGAAGGTCACGCAACCGCACCTCCATGTTCCCACGTTCGAGCTCTTGATGCGTTGTGCAAGCAACTTTGCCACGAACCGCGCAGTTACACGCTAAACTGTGGTTATGCCGCTTACTGAGCGCATCGTCGTCGATCCCGAGGTTCTGGCTGGCAAACCCGTAATTCGAGGGACGCGGCTAGCCGTCGAATTCATTCTCGAACTCCTCGCCGCTGGCCAGCGAGAAAACGAGATCCTGGCAAACTACCCTGGGCTGACCCGCGAGGACATTCTCGCTTGCCTGTCGTACGCCAGTTACCTGGCCCACGAATACAAGGCCTTCCCGATTCCTGCGTAGATGCGCATCCTAGCTGACGAGAACTTCCCGAAGTCGATTGTCGAGGCGCTTCGCGCCGCCGGTAACGATGTCCTTTGGGCCGAACTGATTGCGCTGGATGGAAGGATGTGGTCCTTCTGGACCTCGCCGAGTCCGAAGCGAGCACCGTACTGACGCTGGACAAGGACTTCTGGCAGATTGCCGTGCAGCGCCGGGTCCCACTCGAGCGATCCGGTGTCGTTCTGTTCCGATTTCACCCCGCGACGCCGGGGAATCTCGACCCGCTCGTGCGAGTACTGGTTGCGGCAAAAGGGACGTGGGCCGGATGCATCAGCATCATCACCGCCGACGGATTTCAGATGCTGGCCGCTCGCAAGAGCTGAATGCGCGCCGCAGTCGAGCCGCGCCGACGGTGATCGCCGCCCCTTCCTCAGAACATCAGCCGGAATCCCACCTGCATCCTTCGCGCGTTGGTGCCGTCGATCGATCCCCAGCTCGCGTTGCCGTCGCCCAGACCCGTCACCGGCTTCAGCACGCCCGACTGCGCCACATAAGCCACGTTGTTCACACTGGTATTGAACTGCGAGTTGAGCGCATTGAAAGCCTCGAACATCAGCTCGCCGCGGAACCGGTCCGTGAAAGGCAGACCGCGTGTCAACCGCAAATTCACCGGGTGCATGTTGCCCGTCGACAGACTGTTGATCTGGTCGAGCGGCATACGATTCCATCCACCCGTACCGGTCATCGAGTTCGTGTACGCCATCGCGATGCCGGTAAACTGCTGGCCGTTGACCTGCACAAGCGCCGTCTCCGGCAGCCCGGTCGCAATCGTCGCGATGGCGGAGAATTGCCACCCATTCAGCGCGAACCGCGCTGCCGTAGACTTACTGCTCGTCAGCACCGGCTCCCACACTAGCTTCACCACCCCGCGCTGCGTCTGGTCCAGATTCGATTTACCCTTGTCAAAAATGTACTGGCCGTTGTAACTGCTCAGCGGCACCGTGTTGAAGATCAGCGGCCCGCTCTGCGTGTCCAGCATCTGCTCCCACGTGTAAGACCCGTCCACGCTCAGCCCGTGCCACATCCGCTTGCGAAACTGTGCCACTCCGGCCTGGTACCACGAGGCCCCATTGTTTACAATGTTGTACACTTGGCCGAACTGCGTGCTGCTCTTGCCGGTCGTCATCGGCAGCATCACCGAGTCGACAGGGGTGCCGGCGGCGTTGTCGACCGTATACGTCTTGTCAAGGATCGATGGATTCAGATTCAGATCCTCAGCCGTCCAAAGGTGCAGCCCGCGAGCGTTGACGTAGTTGATGCTGACGGTGGTACCCCGTCCCAGACTGCGCTCGATGGCCACCGTCCCGATCTGTTGATTCTCATTGCGAAACTTGCCGTTGGCGAAGGCGATATCGCTGGTTCCATTGGGGATTGTCGTGGCGCTTCCAACCGCGTGGGCAAACACCGGTGCACCGCTTTGATTCGGGTTCACGCTGATGCTGGTCTGGTATATTCCATTGCCCAAGAACAAAGCGTCGATCAGTTGCGTCGGAAACGGGGTGTAGTACATGCCGAAGCCGGCTCGAACCACCGTCCGGTCGTTTAGCAGGTAGGAAAACCCGCCGCGCGGCTGCAGTGTCATGCTGGGCGAGCTGATGACTTCGGTTTCGTAGTAACTGGTGCTGTAATCGACCGGCTGCGGCAATTTCACCTTGTCCCAGCGCAGGCCGAGTTCCACCTGGAATTTGCGGGAAATCTTCCAATCGTCCTGCCCGTAGAACCCGTACGACATCGTTCTCAGATTGCGCGCCGCGGTGCCGAACTCCTGTGTAAACAGCGTGTAGTCTTTGGCGTTGGTCTTGTTGGAGCTGAAGTCCTCCGCGAAGGCACTGAGCGATGGATACGTGTAGGTGCCGTCCGCATTGTAGACCTGGTGAATCGAATCCTGGGCGCGCGTCGCGCTAACGCCGATACGCACGATGTTGGCGCCCGTCGCCACGGTGAAATTCTCCACGATCTGATAGCGCTGTTCGCTCGGCACGACTCCCGGCGCGTTCGGGTTCGCGCCCAGGCTAACCCCTGCTACCGTCAGCCCTATATTGCCAGTCGAAGGGTACTGTTGCGTCTCGGGGTCCACCGAGATGCGGTCCTTATACCACCCCAGGCGCAGTTGGTTGACCATGTTCGATCCCAATTGCGACGTCCACCCGGCGTTCGCGAATCCCGTCTCTTCGCTCAGGTTACCGTTGCCGCCAAGCAGGCCGCCGTTCGGAGACACCGCCATTTGGCCGGCTCCGTTGGGCGCGTGGTAACGCTGAGCGTCGGCGACCAGGCTGAAGCTGGTGCGATCCGTCCAGTGGTAATCGGCGCGCGCCAGTCCGGTCAAATAATTCTGCGAGCGCGGCACCGTCACGTTCATCTGCGACTGGATAAACTTCTCCGCCGCGGTGCATTGCACCGATGTCGCCGGAGCGCCACAGCGTGAAGCCAGCACCGCTACGCTGTTCGGATCGGCGAGCAGCGGGTTCGTGATGCGATTGATGGCTTCCGAACTGCCGCTGGACGCTTCCAAGTCCGCGAAGAGATACAGCCGGTCCAGTGCCTGGCCACCCGCGTTTCCGCCCTCCGTCTGCTGTTTGTCGTCGGGCCGGAAACTCGGATCGTACCGGTCCGGCGAATCGAAACTGCCGTTGCGGAAGAACCCGTACACTTCGCCGTGAAAATTCTCCGTCCCCGTGCGCGTCGCCGCATTGGCAATGCCACCGGTGTGGTTGTACTCGACCGGCGACGTCGAAGCGATCACCTGGACGCTATCCACCGCCTCCGCCGGAAACGCACGCAGCGGATCGGCCTTGTTGAGGAAGTACCCATCGCTCGCATCCAACCCGTCCACCATCGCAACGTCCGAAGAAGGGCTGCCACGAAAGCCGATCGTATCCGGCGTTCCGCCCAGCGCCGCCAGCGGCGACAACGCCACCAGCGATTCCACGTGCCGCCCGCTCAGCGGCAAATCTTCGATCGCATCGCGCGTGATCAGGTCCGTCACGCCACCCTTGGTGTCCTGCACGCCTGGCGCCTGGCCAGTTTGCGCTTTCGTACCAGGCGCGGTCTGCTTCAGAATAATGCGGAAGTTCACGGTCTCGCCCACCGGCACCTTCAGCCCGGCTGCGTCCCAACCGGCAAACCCTTTGCGCGTCACCTTCACCGCATAACCGGCGGCCGGCGCCAGCGTCGGCGCGTAGAATACGCCATCGTCGGTGGTAGTCAAGACCAGCCGCAGCCCCAACTCGCGGTTGGTGATGGTCACCGTCGTATCCGGTATGCCATCTCCGTATATATCACGCACCTTTCCCGTAATCGCGCCAAACCCGGAAACGGGCTGCGCGTAAGCTCCGGCGGAGCACATCAAAACGTATAGACATAGAGCGGCTGGGATTCGCATTCACAAGACCTCGGCAAGATAAGTACCTATTGTAAATGGTTTTTGCCTTCAACAGGTTACGCCTTCGCTGGCGCGCGCTTCCCTGTGGGCTTGCGGGTCACAACTGGCCTCGCCCGGCACACCTATTGTGCGCCGCCGTTTCGGCCGATACCTGTTCAGAATGAGATGGTTCGGAGTGAGATCGTGCAGATGAGACTTTGCCGCGCGCCGCTGGAGCAAAGTGGGGTGGACGCCCTCGTCCGCGCGCGACCCCCTGGCCGCGCTCCCGCGCTGGGGTTCGAGTCTTATGCGGGACGGTATACCACATCGTTGCCAGACCCAAACGCGCGAGAATCTCGCCGGCTGCTGTCACACTTTCCCTGGTTTGGCGCCTGGGTTTTTCCACTTCTCTTCATGTTCTTGAGTAGCGTCTCCCATAGTCTGCTCGCACAGGCTCAGCCCGCTGCCTCAAGCGCACCCGCCGCGCCGAACCCACCGGCCCAGGGAAGTTCCCCGCCCGCCTGCGCCCCAGCCACCGCAAAACCGCCTCCTACTGCCGCCGAATTGCAGCGAGCGGCCATGGCGGTGCAGCGAGCCGCTATTCGAAAACAAGCCGAGAACCTCGGCTTGTGGCTGATGCCGCTAGACGAGAAACCGCGGCACGAGACAGCCGAACCGCCAGATTGCGATCCGCTCGAAGACAAGCTTCTCAATCCATTGATTGAAGACGCCGCCAAACAGCACAGCCTCGAGCCCAAACTGATCCGCGCCGTCATCGAGCGGGACTCCGCATTCCGTCCTTGCGCCGTCTCCGCCAAAGGAGCGCAGGGATTGATGCAACTCATGCCGGAAACCGCCGCCGCCCTGGGAGTTGCGAACCCCTACGATCCTAAGCAGAATGTTGACGGCGGTGCTCGCTACCTGAAGCAGCTCATCGATAAATACAAGGGCGACCTGTCCCAGGCCCTGAGCGCCTACAACGCCGGACCAACGACAGTCGACGATTCCGGCGGCGTGCCCGATCTTCAGGAGACCCGCGACTACGTGGATGCCGTCCTAACCCAAGCCGGCCTCAAAGCCACCGCGCCCGCCAACCCTGCTGACCCGCCCGCCAAGCCGGCGAGCCAGCCAGCCACGCCTTCACCCGCGCCCGCCAAACAGGCCGATGGGCCCGCTTCGCCAGCTCGCTGATCCATCCCAGCAACAGCTTCTGTTGTGGGCATGCCCCAGGCTCGTCCAAATCAGGGTATTCACATACGTGGCTCACCTGCCGGCGTCTCTAAGGTGCTGCCAAAAGACACGGTTTCGGCAAAATCGATGTCTCGATGTACCGAAAAGCAGACAGTGGCCTCAAGGACCGTCTCGCTCCGTACACGAAGCGATACCTCACAGCAGCGCCCGCATTGCATGGAACATGTTTCGTCCAGCGGCCCAAATAGCCATCTTTTCCATGTTCGAATTGCCTTTTTGTGACTTCGCCAACGCCATCGCCATCGCTCATCTGTCCACCGGAAGGTGTACTACCCACCCCCATCTTGTCCTATCATGTACTTCTATGGCTATCATCGCCGTGGCAGGACGCAAGGGTGGTGTGGGCAAGTCTACTATCGTGGGCAATCTCGCGGCGGAGTTTGCCGCCATGGGACGCAGCGTCGCCATCCTCGACGCCGACCCGCAGCACAGCATGGTGGCTTGGGCCGAGCAGGGCGACGGCATGTTGTCACGCTCCGTTGAGAAGGTGGCCATCACCGCAACGCTGCGCGCCCGCGCCCGCAAAGCTGCCGAAGACACCGATATCGTGATCGTCGATACCCCGCCCGGCATGCCCGAAGTGGCGTACCAGGCGGCGCTCGCCGCCGACCTCGTGTTACTTCCCTGCGGCCCGTCCCCGCTCGACCTTTTCGCTCTCAAGGAAGCGCTGTCACTCGCGCTCAAAGCCCGCGCCGAACGCCGCTCGAAAAAACCGCGCATCCGCTTCGTGCCATCCAAGGTCTTGATGTCCACCAACCTCAGCCGAGGCCTCGCCTCCTCGTTGAACGGCATGGGGAAGAAGGTGCTGCCCGCCATCGGCCAGCGCGTGGTAGTGGCCGAGGCGGTGTCGCAAGGCTTGACCGTGGCCGAGTATGCTCCCGATTCCCCCGCCCGCGCCGAGTTCTCCGCACTCGCCAAAGCCGTCGACAAGATCCTGCGCAAGTGACCTCAGCCGGCGGGCGAACGCCGCGAGCAAGCGGATGGCCCGGTGCGCAGCTATTCCCCCTCAGCAGAAGAAATCACGCCGAGTAACGCGCATCATCAGCGGCTACAAGTTGCGCCCGTGGCGGCGACGTTCCCACCGCATCGACGTCATCGCGCGGACCAGGATCGCTATCCGTGCCTAAATTCCGAAGCTATCTTCGGCGAAGTCGCATTTCCATAGCGGGGCACCATGAAACAACAGCCGCGCGTATCAGGGCACGGCTCAAGCCGTGCCCTGATACAAGGCGTCCAACTTCGGAATCCAGGCTGTAAACTACCGCAACCGGTGGTACCTGGCGCAACAAAGCGAAGCCGTCCGGAGCGGTAATCTCTTGCGACTCGCGCCGGTCGTGTTGGAAGGGACACGGCCCGTTGGTTCCGCTGGCAAACCATGCCCGGGCGCTACACCCGAACCGATCGGGCAGCCCTATCCGAATACCATGTGAACCGGCTGGATGCCGTTCGCGGCGCACCATTCAAGGTAGAGACGACCGTAGCTGGCGGTGATGTAGTCCCGCTCGCTAAACCCAAGGCGGCGGGCCATGCGGTCGATCCAGCGCGGACTTCCTTCCAGTTCCATGTAGATGCCGATGGGCGTCTCATCCAGCGTCGCGATGCCGCGAGTGCCGGGAAGGCGGAATTCGGTGCGATATTTTTCGTATCGAAACGCCGCCTCCCAGCCGAGGCGCTGGAGAATCATGCCGCAAGTGGCGGCGTTCGAAACGGTGATTTCCAGTTCCTCGCGGGTTTTGTGTTTTGCCGCGAGCGGCGGGCCCTTGAAGGTGAAGGTATCCGCACCGGCGGTTTCGCGCACGCGCAGCAGAAGATTCGCCTGGCGCAGCCTGCGATCCGCCGTGTCGAAAACCGTATTGGCCTCGAAGACGCGGCGGCGCGATACGCGGAATCCGGCGCTGCGCAGCACGCGCCGCGCGTGCGCCACGTCCGGCACCGCCAGCTTGATTTCGGTTTCCTGGGTTCCGCGATGCATCTGGGTTCAGTCGCCGCTGTGGTTATCCAGAAAATCGCGGTCTACGGGCTTGCGTCCGCGAAAGCCTTCATCGACGCCATGCCAGAAAGCGATGCCGGGCTCGCCCAGCCGCCAGCACAGGTACACCTCGTCGCCGCGAAGCAGCGTCGGGAAGTCGATCAAACCGGTGTCCAGATCTTTGATCACGCAGCCCAGACTCTGCACCTGTTCGATCGCAGCGCGCAGATGAGAGGCGGCGGTTTCGCTGCGCGTCCGAACCGCGAGCACGCGGTCGCGGTCCAATTTCACACCGCCCATCAGTGCCACGCGTTCGCGGTATTCGGCTAGCTCGCCCTGCGCCAAACCCAGATCGCTCTTGAGGTCGATGGCACTCCGCAGCAGAGGCTCTACCCGCGAAAGCAGCCGCTCGGCCTCGGTCAGAGTGAAGCGCTTAGACATGGTTTCGGACGACTGGCCGCGCATCGGCGAACAAAATAATGGCGGCGGTTTTCTCCAGTATACCGCTGGCGCGAAGCGAGGGACCTTGGCGGAGAATCGGATGTCCGCCGCGCTCCGCATCGCAACACAATATGGATGCGGCGGGGGGCAAACCGCGGTTCGAACCGATCCTGCTGTCTCAAACGGCGGCCGGAAAAGCGGAGATGACTCGGCTCAGCAAGGTAAACGGCCTGCGCCACGATTCAATTGAGAGGCGTGCCGGCTACACCGCGTGGCGGCGCCGGTTCTTCGTTCTTGGCCCGAACGACCGCGAAAATCCCTGCCGGGCGCGTGGCGCCGAGGGCATGACGATGACGGGCGCGCTGGTCTTCACTTCGCGGGGAATGTCGTTCGCGACCGGGCGCCGGATCAGGCGGGTGGTCAAGGTGCGCTCGATATGGGCCACGTCGGCGCGCTCAGCTCGCGTGGCGAAAGTCGAAGCCGTGCCGCGTGCACCAGCGCGGGCGGTGCGGCCTACGCGGTGAATAAAATCCTCCGGGACTTGCGGAAGATCGTAGTTCACCACGTGGGAAATCCCTTCCACGTGAATGCCGCGAGCCGCCACGTCGGTAGCGACGAGGACGCGGTACTGCCCGTCCTGAAATCCGCGCAGCGCCTGATTGCGCTGGTTCTGGCTGCGGTCGCCGTGGATGGCGGCGGACTTCACGCCATCGCGCGAGAGCTTCTTCGACAGCCGGTCGACGCCGTGCTTGGTGCGGGCGAAGACCAGGAAGGAACCTTCCTCATCGCGCAACATCATTTGTAATAGGCCGAGCTTGCGATCCTGCTCGACTTCGTAGACGTGCAAGTCCACTTGCTCGACCGGCTTGTTGGTGGAACCGACCTCGATGCGAACCGCATTGCGGACCTGCGTTTCGACCAAGTGCTTGACGGAACTTTCGATGGTCGCCGAGAACAGTAGCGTCTGGCGATCGGCGGGAACGGCCGCCATGATGCGCTTGACCGTGGGGAGGAAGCCCATATCGAGCATGCGGTCGGCCTCGTCCAGAACCAACACGCGGACCTTACTAAGATCGACGAGTTGCCGGCTGAGAAAATCGTAAAGCCTGCCGGGCGTGGCGAGCAGCACTTGCGAGCCTTTGCGAATCGAGTTCAACTGGGTTCGCTCGCTGACGCCGCCAACGACCACCGTGGCCTGTATTCCGGTGCCGGCGGCCATTTTCACGAACACTTCGTGAATCTGCATGGCGAGCTCGCGCGTCGGAGTCAGAATCACGCTGCGGATGCCGGCTTGTGGCGGCAACTTGCCAAGCTGATGAATCAAAGGCAATACAAACGCAAGCGTCTTGCCGGTGCCTGTTTGCGCGGTGGCCACCAGGTCTCTACCGGCCAGCGCGGGCTCGATGGCCTGCTCCTGCACGGGAGTTGTTTCGGTAAAACCGTTCCTGGCGAGATTGCTCTTCAGGACGGCAGAAAGGGGGAGATCGGGAAAATTTTTCATGAGTCGTTAGTCGTTTGAGGAGGAAAACCGGCGAGCCAACTACCAATTAGTGGAGGCGGGGTTGCGGATCAACTTCCAGCGCCTTCAGTATACCATGCCACGGCAATGCCTTGGTGGGGCATGCTTTAGCTTGCCCGTATTCTTCTTCATATCGCCCGCTGTTCACCCACCCGCCGCCTCCACAGCGCCTACCCCGCACCGCCATTTGGGGGTACCGCCGGTACCGTTCACCCCTCGAAACCACCCATACGACCATCGGAATTCGCACTTTAGAGCCCGATTATGGTCTTTGGCGGAGACCTTATTTACAATCTTCAACATGGCGCAATTTCAGGTATTACAGCCGGAAACTACCTATACCGGCACACCCATCCAGCCACTGAAGAAAGGGCTGCCGAAAACCACGCGCTCCCTCTGCCCGGAGTGCACGCAACTCATTGACGCCACGATATTTGATGACGGCGGCAAGGTGGTGATGGAAAAGACCTGCCCGACCCACGGCGACTTTCGCGACACCATCTACTCCGACGCCAGAATGTACCTGCAGATGGAAGAGTGGAGCTTCGGCGACAATCGCGGGCTGTCCAATCCGGCCAGAACCGACGCCAAAACCTGCCCGGAAGATTGCGGCCTGTGCAACCCCGCGACCAGCCACACGGGTCTGGCGAACGTGGATCTGACCAACCGCTGCAACATGACCTGCCCGGTGTGTTTCGCCAACGCCAATGCTGCCGGCTACCTTTATGAACCGGATTTCGAAACCGTGCGCAAGATGTTGCAGGCGCTGCGCGACCAGAAGC
>CAZFOP010000088.1:0-10479 GCA_964520085.1 uncultured Solibacteraceae bacterium
TAGCGGCGCCGCCGTAGGGGTTGGCCAAATTGAATCCCGGGCCGGGCAACTGATACGCCTGGGTCCACGGCAGTGCGCTGATGGATGCCTGCAGCGGACCTCCCACGCCGTTGGTAAAGCCATCGTAGAAAATGCCGTAGCCGGCGCGCACGATAGTCTTGTTGTCGCCGAATGGATCCCAGGCCAGGCCCACCCGCGGCATGAATTCGCGATAGTCGACGCGAGCGAGGCCCGCTGCCACGCCAGGGTCGCCAGGGAACAGCAGCCCTTCCGGCGCGTTCGGATAGACAGTCGATTGTTGGCCCGGCGCCCACGCATTCATGCGATTCCGAATGTCCACGTAGGGTGTGTTCACCTCGTATCGCAGGCCGAAGTTGAGAGTCAGCCGCGAGTCGATTCGGAACTCATCCTGTGCATACCCGGCGGCGACCCACTTGCGCAACCCCCGGTTGAAGTCGCCGCCGCCCTGAAAGAACTGCACCGATTGCCCGAGCAGGAAACTGGCGAAGGAATCGCTGGCCGGGAACGGGGCGAAGACGAAGAAGCCGTTCGTGGCGATTCCGAGAACGGCGTTGATTTGTTCGCGAGTAAGATCGGCACCGAGCTTAAGGTTGTGCCGGCCACGAGTCATCGCAATCGAGTAAGCTCCCTGAAAGTCGTTCTGATAAGTGTTCTGCGGACCGGTAATCGGATTGCCGAGATTCGCGTAGCCGCTCACGATGAGAAAGGGAACCCCGTCGTTCAGCGCCAGGGTGGGCTGGTACTGGAATCCAAAACTGCTTCCCGGCGTGTGATTCGCCGCCTGTCCTTCCAGAAACACATTGCGGAAGACGGAGGCGCGCACGGTCTGCACGGTTTCGGGTGAAATCAGGTGGACCCAGGAGCCAGTGAGAGAGTTAGTTGCAATGCCGTCTGTAACCGGAAAACCGGGCACGCCGGCTCCGTTGATGGGTACCGGGTCTAACTCATGCAGCGACGACGTGGAATACCGCACGAAGACCTGGTCGCTCGGACCAAAGTAGCGATCGTAGCGGAAGCCGCCCTGGTTGTAGTTATTCGATCCGAGCTGGGTGGATTCAAACACGTTGGTGCCAATATTGGGCAGCGGGTATAGGTTCTCCGCCGTTAAAGCGATCGAACTCTGCAGGGACGCTGGGATCAAATTGCCCGGAAACGGCTGGCCGCTGAACTCGTTAATGAGCGGAGCAGGCTGGCCCGTGGAGGGATCGGTGAGCCCGGAGAAATCGCCGGTCCGCTCCGCGGCCGTTGGCACAATAGCGGCCTGTGTCGTGCCCGCGAAATCGCGCTGCCCTTCATAATAGAGAAAGAAGAAATCCTTGTCCTTGCGGATAGGTCCACCTAAGGTAGCGCCGTATTGATTGCGATGAAGCGGTTCGGTCTGGGAGGCGAAGAAGTTGCGTGAGTCCATCGCATTGTTGCGGAGGAACTCGTAGACGTCTCCGTGAAAGGCGTTGCTACCCGACTTAGTCACCACCGATGTGGTCGCGCCACTGGTATCGCCGTATTCGGCGGGAGCGTTCAGAGTCAGAATTCGGAACTCACTCACGGCGTCCACGGGCACCCGTAGAGCGTATCCGCCATTCACACTGTCCACGTTGCTGGCGCCATCGAGCAGATAGTCGTTCGATTCCGGCCGCTGGCCGTTGACACCGTAAGCCTGGCCGCTGCGCGCGATACCGCCCGCCTCGGCCAGACCTGGGGTCATCGGTGCCACTCCAGGCTGCAGCAGACCGAGTTGCGTCAGATCGCGTCCGTTCAAGGGAAGATCGACCGCCTCCTTTTCGGAAACCACGTTGCCGAGAGTCTGGCTCGTGTCCACGGTCACGGCTTGCCCGGAGACACTCACCTCGATGTGCTCGCTGGCAATCCGCAACTGCACGGGCCAGGACACCACCTGGCCAATGCCGATTCGAAGGGATGGAGCTGAATACGGCGCGAATCCCTGGGCTTTCACCTCAAGCAGATACGTGCCGATGGGCAGATCGGAGAAATGGAACGCTCCCTGGCGCGAGGAAAGAACCTTCCGCGCCAGGCCGGTCTGCGCATTGTGGACGCTAACTTCCGCATTCGACACCAGCGCCGCGGCCGGGTCGGTGATCTGCCCTTCGAGCGTTCCGATGGGGGCCTGTGCGCGGACAAGTGTGCAAAGACACACACATAACAGAGCGACAGTACTGAGTTGTTTCACGGTTAGCATCTCCATAAGTGGAACAAAAGTCACGATAGTCCAAACAGTTGGCAGTTTCAACTAGCCGGTGAGCGCGATCGGCCAATGCTTACTGCATAGTTATCGCTTGGGCGGGTAAACACACAAATCCCGCACGATCACAGGGCCCGCCCGATAGGATTAGTGCCTTTCCGTACTCTGTGAAACGAGACTAATCGGCGGCGCGGAGCGATTCACCGTGCCGCATGTTGAACAGTATGGTAAGTCGTAACTCCGATCTCTTGCAATAATGCGAATGCACTAATCCGGGTGTCTTTCTCAGGCAGGTTTCACTCATCTTGTTTCGTATGTGACAGCGGATAGGATCGTCCGCGTCGAGTAGTGGATTTCAACTACTGGCTGACGCACCAGTTTGGTGTATGCTCGTTTAGAAGCTTGGAGGAAGTCGATTCATGGCCCACATTCAGCTACCCGAAGGTTTGCCCGGCATTCTTGGCCCATTGGCAATCAGTCCGGAAACCGCCAAACCGCTACTCGAATTGGCGGAAGTGTTGTTGCGCGGTCCAAACACTCTGACCTCGGCGGATCGCGAAACGATTGCAACGTATGTTTCGTCACAGAACGATTGCCGTTTCTGCCAGCTATCTCACGGCGCCGCCGCCGCGGAGCAGTTGAGCGGTAACTACGAACTGATCGACCGGGTCAAGAGCGATTATGATTCGGCGGAGATTTCGGAGAAGCTAAAAGCGCTGCTGGCGATCGCGGGCAAGGTTCAGAGAGGCGGTAAGTACGTGACCGGGGAGGATGTGGAGAGGGCGCGAAGGCTCGGTGCGACCGACAAGGAGATTCATGACACGGTGCTGATCGCCGCCGCGTTTTGCATGTTCAACCGCTACGTGGACGGCTTGGGCACCTGGCAACCGGCCGATCCACAAGCCTACCGTGAGATGGGGCAAAGAATGGCGCGCGTCGGCTACGTGCGGGCGAACCGGGAAGAGCCGGTGCACTCGGCGTAGCTGTCCGTAGAAGAGGAGTTACGCCGATGGCTCACATTCAACTTCCCGAAGGATTACCCGGCATTCGCGGCCCGCTTGTCTTCAGCCCGGCCACCACCCAACCGATGTGCGAACTGGCGGAAGTCCTGCTTCGCGGCCCGAACTCTCTCACTATGGCGGAACGCGAGATGATCGCGACTTATGTTTCCGCCTGCAACGATTGCTATTACTGCCAGACGTGTCATGGCTCAGCGGCGGCGCAATATCTCGGTGGCGGCGCGGCGGACTATGCACTGATCGGCCAAATGAAGGCCGATTGCGAAGCGACCCCGCTCTCAAACAAGATGAAGGCGTTGCTTACCATTGCCGGCAAGGTCCAGCAAGGCGGCAAGTTTGTGACAGCGGAAGACGTCGAGCGTGCGCGAAGCCATGGTGCGACCGACAAGGAGATCCATGACACGGTCCTCATCGCGGCAGCCTTCTGTATGTTCAATCGATACGTCGATGGCTTGGACACGTGGCAGCCGCAGGACGCGGAATTCTACCGTGAGGTGGGAAAGCAAACAGTGGCGTTAGGGTATGTGGCCAGAGACTGGAAGCGGCCACCACAGACAGCGGCAACGAATCGGGCGGCGACGGTCGGCCGCTAAGACACGGGCACTAGGAGGCCCTGCGCTATGTCCACCGTTCCCGCTCGCGCGCGAAGTCACAAGCCGCTGCACCTTCCCGGTGTCGAGAACAATCCGAAGCCCGGTCTTTACAAGGATCTAATTGACTCTGCCCGTAGCCGAGATGCCGAGTACTCGAAGATCTGGGATCTGTTCGCGTTTCAGCCGGCGTTCACGGACAGCCTGTCCCGCTTCACCCAGGGAGTCCTGCGGACCCCTGCCACGATTAGTCCGGCGATGCGCGAGCTGATTGCCGCATGGACGTCGTTCCAGAACGAGTGCCGCTTCTGTACGCACGCCCACGCCGCTGCCGCCGCCGAATTGCTCGGAAGTGAAGACCTGGTGCGAAGTGTTCTCAAGGACCTCGAAGCTTCGCCTCTCGACGAGAGGGACAAAGAGATGCTTCGCTTCGTGACGAAAATCACCCGCGACCTGCCCGCCGTTACGGCCAAGGATGTCGACCGGGTGCGTGCCGCCGGTTGGGACGACGAAGCGATTTACTACGCCATCACTACCTGCGCGCTTTTCAACTTTTACAATCGTTGGATCACGGCCACCGGCGTAGCCGAGATGTCCGAACAAGCTCATCGATTGCAAGGGCAGCATCTGGCCCGGCACGGCTACATTCGCGAGGAGGGCCGCTGACCTGGGACTCGCGCTTCAGCCAACGATAGCTCCCGCCCCGAACGAGCACAGCATCCGCTACCCGGGGTGGCGCGTTGCCGCTGCTTCGTCCACCTGCGTGCTGGTCGGTTTCGCGTCGCTGTTCATTTACACCTTCGCCATTTTTCTGAAGCCGCTCGCCGCCGAGTTCGGCTGGTCGCGTGAGGCGGTCTCCGCGGCCTTCGGCATCGCGGCGCTGGCGGTGGCGGCCTGCTCGCCGCCGCTCGGCTGGCTTCTCGATCGCTATCCGGCACGGCGCATTATCCTACCCTGCCTGACCGTTTTCGGATGTGCGTTCGCTTCGCTGTCGCTTCTGACCCGTCATCTGTGGCACCTCTACGCGATCTTCCTGATCCTCGGCATGGTGGGAAATGGCACCGCGCATCTGGCATACTCTCGCGCGCTGACCACCTGGTTCCAGGAGCGTCGCGGCGTGGCGTTTTCCATTCTGCTTGGCGGTGGTGCGCTGGGCGCCATGGTTCTTCCTCCTCTCGCCGAAGCTCTGATTGACGCCGCCGGTTGGCGGGCCTCCTTCGCCATTTTGGGCGCCGGCGTTCTAGTCATTGGGCTGCCGTGCGGTTTCTGCGTCCGGGAGCGTTCCCGCGCAGCGCACTCCTCGACAATGCCGGCCAGCGGCGTCTCTGTGAATGAGGGTGTGCGCTCCCGGATTTTCTGGATTATCGTCGCCGAGTTGTTTCTCATCTCCATCAGTCAGAACGGCGCCATCACTCATCTTTCCGCCTTGCTGACCGATCGCGGGATCGCCGCGGGGAAGGCCGCTTTGGCGGTGTCGGCCATGGGCGGAGCGATCCTCGCGGGCAGGCTGCTCACCGGCTGGCTCCTGGACCGCTATTTTGCGCCGCGGGTGGCCGTTTGTCTCTTCGCGCTCTCCGCGCTCGGCACGTTCTTGCTGGCGGGCGCGCATTCCTTCGCGGTGGGCATCGCCGCTGCCGCGCTGATCGGATTCGGCATGGGCGGAGAAGGCGATATCACTCCCTATCTCCTCTCCAGATACTTCGGTCTGAAGTCGTTTTCGACATTGTACGGCTTCACCTGGACCGCGTATGCAATCGCCGGGGCGGTTGGCCCCGTCATCATGGGCCGCGCCTTCGATGCTACCGGATCTTATCGTGCACTTCTGATGCAGCTCGCGGTGATGACACTTGCCGCCGCGTCACTGATGCTATTGCTGCCGCGGTATCAAGCGGGTTTCGCAAGCAGCGAGGAATAGCGTGCCGGCGATGCCCACTTAGGATGACTGAAGCTCATGAACGCGACAGAGATCACAAGATAGTAACTAATGCCGGTGAGCTATACCGACCGGCAAAGGAAGACAGACACATGGCGCACATACGACTACCTGAGGATCTGCCCGGCATCCGCGGCTTAATGGTGTTCCGGCCGGAAACCGCCGAGCCGCTCAATCAGCTCGCCGACATTCTTCTCCGTGGACCGAATACCCTTTCCCCGGGCGAGCGTGAACTGATCGCAACCTTCGTGTCGTCGCGGAACGACTGCTTCTTCTGTCAGACCGTGCATGGAGCCGTCGCCGCGTACCATCTGGGCAACAACGAGCGGCTCGTACTCGATGTTAAGCGCGATTTCGAGCGCGCCGCCGTCTCGGACAAGTTGAAGGCCCTGCTCGCCATTGCCGGGAAAGTGCAGCGCGGCGGAAAGGAAGTAGCCAGCGACGACATCTCGCGGGCAAGAGAATGCGGCGCCACCGACAAGGAGATCCATGACACGGTGCTCATCGCGGCGGCTTTCTGCATGTTCAATCGTTACGTCGACGGACTGGGGACCTGGGCGCCCACCGACCCGGATGTGTATCGGCAACGCGCCCCCATCACGGCCCGCGACGGATACGCGAACTCGATCCACCGGATTCTGGCACTGGAACCGTAACGCCCCCACCAGCCGGGCGACGATCGCCGCTTATCACGAGAGCCGGGCGCGCAGTTGGAATTCGGCAGCAAGGGAGACCGGGCCCGTTCGCCTCGGCACCCCACCAAGAACGTCTATCTGCCGGCGCCAAAGTGTCCAGCGGCCCCGTGGTGCATGGCCCACACTGTGCAGCGGTTGGTTCTTGAATCCGACGCGGCGGAGAGCGCCCCACGTACGATTTGCGAAAGTGCCTATCCCGCCGCGTCCGGCTCGCTCTCTTACGTCTGTTGTTCCCACTTGGATTCGAGTAGGCGGGAGTATTCTCCGGAAGCGTACAACTGAAAGTGGAAATTGGCGGCGGTGATGGCGCTGTGAGCCTCGGCTTCCATGAATCCCTGATAGAGCAGGTCGCCGTAGCGGTGGTAATAGAGGAGAAAATCCCTCGAGAGTATCTCCAGCGGCGGCGGTTCGCCAAACAGCGCGTTGAAACCGATGGCGCGGGAGAAGATGGACAGGTAGTCCGTCACGCCCCAACGGGTCAGCTTCTCGCGGACGTCTTCCGGCGGAGCGATGGTGATCAGGCCGGCGAAGCTTTGGCGGCGGATGCAGACATCCTGGAGTTCGGCAACGCTCGAGGACCATTCGGCGCATTGGTCGAGCCAGCGCATCACGTCCTTGCCGATGAAGAAGAGCATGCGGAGTTCCGTGTAACGGCCGGCCAGCACGCGCCGGCGCAAGGCTTCGTCGTCGATTCCATCGCGCGCAGCCAGACCGGCCAGCATCAGCGCGGCTTTCGAGTTCTCGAGCAGAGTTGCCGGCGGGACGCGTTCGCTGAATGGATGGAGGATTAGCGGCGGCAGGTCCCATTCAGCGGTGCCGAAGTCGTTCTTGAGCGTAGCCATATAACTCCAGAATCCTTATCGGCCAAAGGTCGCAAGAACTTTAGAACGAAATGGACGCACGCGAAACGCTCAGCGGACCGCCTCGGCTAGGTAAGGTCTAAACCCAGGAATTGCTTGGCGTTGCCGTAGCAAATGTTGCGGATCATGGGCCCAACCATGTCCTCGGAATCGGGAACCTCCCCGGCTTCCATGTCTCTGCCGAACAAATCGCACAACACGCGCCGGAAGTACTCGTGGCGCGGATAGGACATAAAGGACCGCGAATCGGTCAACATGCCAATGAAGCGTGAAATCAGGCCACAGTTGGAGAGCGCATTGATCTGCCAGGTCATGGCTTCCTTCTGATCGAGAAACCACCAGCCGCTGCCGAATTGGATTTTGCCGGCCACCGAGCCATCCTGGAAATTGCCGATCATGGTGGCCAACACATAATTATCGGCTGGATTCAGGTTGTAGAGCACCATCTTGGGCAGCGCATTTTCACGGTCCAGGCGGTCCAGATAATTGGCCAAGGCGTCGGCCTGCGGCCAGTCGCCAATCGAATCGAAGCCGACGTCGGCGCCGAGCTGCTGGTACCGCCGGGTGTTGTTGTTCCGGCGCGCGCCGAGGTGAAGCTGTTTGGTCCAGCCTTTGGCGGCGTCCCAGCGGCCGAATTCGAGCAGCAGGAAGCTGGCAAAGCGCGCCTGCTCGACGGGTGTCACCGCCTGCCCGGCGCGGGCCTTATCGAAAATGGCCGCAGCCTCCTTTTCGTTGCAGGAATTTGCGAGGACGAAGCTGAGTCCATGGTCGGAGAGGCGGCAGCCCATCCGGTGGAAGAAGTCGTGGCGGCGGGCGATCGCATCGACGAAATCGCGGAAACTCGCGACGGAAACGCCGCTGGCCGCCTCGAGCTTCTCCACCCAGGGATTGAACAAGTCGGGCAGATGGACGTTGAACGCCTGGTCTGGCCGAAAGGCGGGAAACACTTTGGTAGCGAGACCGGAGGCGGCCAGCGTCTGGTGAGAAGCCAGGTCGTCGGTGGGATCGTCGGTGGTGCAGAGGGCGGCGACGCGGAACTTGCCGAGGATGCCCTGGGTGCGCAGATCGGGCGTGGCCAGCAGTTCGTTGGCGCGGTCCCAGATGCGCTGCGCGCTGGATTCGTCGAGCAGTTCATCGATGCCGAAGTAGCGCTTCAGTTCCAGATGCGTCCAGTGGTACAGCGGGTTGCGCAGCGTGTTGGGCACGGTGCGGGCCCAGGCCAGGAACTTCTGGTACGGGTCCACCGCCCCGGTGCAGAATTGCTCGTCGACGCCGTTGAAGCGCATGGCGCGCCATTTGTAATGGTCGCCCTCCAGCCAGATCTCGAACAGGTTGGCGAACTGCCGGTTGGCGGCCAGGTCGGCTGGCGGCAGGTGGCAATGATAATCCAGGATCGGTTGCTCCTCGGCATACTCGTGATAGAGCCGCCGCGCCGTTTCGTTACTCAACAGAAAACCGTCGTGGATGAATGACATGAGCCGGCCGCCTCGAATCGAGCAGGATAACACGCAGCCGGGAAGGCGGCCTAGTCTCACTGAGCGGCGCTGCGCGCTAGCGGCCGGGCAGGGTGACTTGCACGGTGTTGCCGTCCTGGTCGCTGACGATCTTGCTCTTGTTGCTCACCGGCATGCGGCTGGCTTGGCTGGGCGCAACTTGCGCGGGAGCCTGCGCCTGCGTCGCGATGGGGAAAGGGTTGAACGACTTGCCCGCCCTGACGGCGGCGAGCTGTTGCGGCAATTGCGACAAGCTCTCGGCGATCGCGGCGCGCTGACTCTCCCAGGCCTGCTTCAAGTCCTCTTCCGGAACGCGCAGCGAAACATCCAGCGTCGTGCCCGTCACGCGGCTCTCGATGTTCATCTGACTCGCGCCCTTTTCCTGGCTCTTGGCCATCATCTGGAGCATCGCCATGGTCCCCAGCATTTTCTGCGCGTCCGCGGCGGTTTTCATGTGGAGCTGCGCCGCCATCTCGAGGTCGTGATTCAGGGCGATGCCGAATTCAAAGCCAGTAGCGGCATCGAGGCCCTGGGGCGCGGTCTTGTTCGCGGATACCAGATCCTGAAGATGATCGCCCACCGCCCAGATCCAATAGCGCGTGCGCAGTGCGGCAGCGGCGGCGGCCAGGTGCGCATCCATCGATTTCAACCCGCGCCGGTCAATCGCCCGCTCCACGCTGAAACGGTCGCCGGCGAAAATGGTGGATTCATCCACCAGGGCCAGCAATTGCTCCCGCTTGGCGTCCATCGGCATAAGCGGCACTGCGTGGTAGCGGCCGATGGCGGCAGGCAGGCGCGACTTGTCGAACCGGCCGCGCAGAATGACCAGCGATGGTGCCTTCTTATCCACCGAGGAACTCGCGATCCACACTTCGTCGACGTCGTTGATCATGTCGACTCCCTTGAGGGGCAGCCCCTTCATCAACGCCTCGCCAGAGGCGCTCTTCACCTGCTCGATGACCGCCTTGCCCCAGTCCGAATCCACAATCGCGCGCACCTGTACGCCGGCCAGCACCTTGGCGTCGGATGGAACATACTCGGCGAATTGAGGATCGGCTGCCACCAGGGCTCCGGCCGACACGAAAATGGCAATCAACGCACTTGAACGCAGCAAGGAAGTGTCTCCTCAGTAACCAGCATGGCCCGGCGCCGGGCGCTCGCGCCAGATGTCTTGGGTTAGCAGCGGCGTACTGCCAATTTGCGACCTGCGCCGGAACCGTCGCGGCCGCGGGCCTGACGTCCGGCGCATTGGAAGATTGAGAATGCTTCCGGCGGACAAGCGAATCGGGGCGGTTCGTGCGGTGAAAGACGGGGGGGCGGCAATTGGACGCGGATTGCGGGCTTGGAGAGCTTGCCGCGTGCGGTTTCACACACTACGGCCGATGGCGGATGCGGCCGGTGGCCGATTGGCGCCGGTGGCGAGCGTTTTTAGGAGGTCAACTGCGTGGGTTTTGTGTCGCGACAATGCATAAGTGCCGGCGTTTACACGCCGGGGCTGCGAGGAACCGGTTCCCGTCTCCTCTCGAGGAGGAGAATACAAGCCACTGTGGCCGCCTTACGAACGTTGCACGGCGTGACCCGGTTTCAAATTGCCCCCTGCAGGGAGGGACCATGGTTAGGCACCGGACGTCGCCCCGAAACGGCTGCTTCTCGGCGAGCGAGCAGCTC
>CAZFOP010000089.1:0-10445 GCA_964520085.1 uncultured Solibacteraceae bacterium
AGACGTTCTCTTCGATCATCCGCTTCTGCTGCAGCATCTCGGCGGCGTTCTTGAATCGCTCGTGCTCCAGCAGCCGGTCCACCAGCTCCTGCCGCGGGTCGTCCGCCTGGTCGGTATCCTGGCCCAGCGCCGGGTCGCGCGGCAACAACATTTTCGACTTGATGTGGATCAGCGTGGCCGCCATGTAGACGAACTCCGCCCCCAAGTCGATGTCCATCTCGCGCGCCTTATCCATGTACTCCAGGTACTGCGAAGTGATGGTGGCAATGGGGATATCCTTGATTTCGATCTGCTGCTTGCGAATCAAATCCAGCAGCAAATCGAGCGGCCCCTCGTATTGTTCCAGGTGGATATCCAACGGCGATGACACTGCTTTCACGATAGCACGGGGCAAACCGGAAACCGGCTATTGGTGGGGCACGCTTCAGCTTGCCGGTTGTTACTGCTCCGTGGCCTCCGACTCCGCACCGCCTTCCCGCAGGCGGTCGAAGAGGCCACGCGCGGCCCGCTGCGCGGCGATTTTCTTGGTGCGGCCCTCGGCCTGGCCCGTCCAATCCTTGCCGACGCGGACCTCCACGGTAAACGTCTTCGAGTGCTCGGGCCCGCGCTCGCGCACGATCGAATATTTCGGTTGCGGCAGTTGCCGCGACTGCGCCAGCTCCTGCAGGGCGCTCTTGAAGTTGGCGATCGCCGGCTGGATGTCCGTGCCGGCCTCTTCGTCGCTGCCTAAGGGCGCGTCCAGCACGTGCGCAGCCACGAACTCGCGCACCGGCTCCATGCCGCCATCCAGGTAAACCGCCGCGATCACCGCCTCCAGCGAATCCACCAGCAGGGTCTTCTTGCCGCGACCGCCGCTCATCTCCTCGCTGCGGCCCAGTTCGAGATAACTGCCCAGGTCGAGCCGCCGCGCCACGCCGTGCAGGTGGGCGGCGCTCACCAGGTGCGCTTTGATCCGCGACAGCTCGCCCTCGGTCGCACCCGGCTGGCGCAGCATGAGCGCCTCGGCAACCAGAAACCCGAGGATCGAGTCTCCCAGGAATTCCAGTTGCTCGTTGTCGCAGAGCGCCGGGCCGGCTCCGATGCGCGACTCGTTAGCCGCCGAGCTATGGGTCAACGCGCGGGCGAGTAACGCCGGATTCGAGAACCGGTGGTTGATGCTCGACTCTAGCGTGCCCAGCTCCGCGCGCATGGTTACGGCTATTTCGCCGTGGCGCCCTTGGCCTGCGTCGCCATCGCCTTCACGCCCACCGCGACTTTCTTGATGGCCGGGTGAAGCTGCGGATCCGCCAGCAGCTTGTCGCAAATCGCCAGCGCTTCGTCGTTCTTGCCGGCTTTCTGATCGGCCAAGGCCAGCCGCACTTTGTAGGCGTCCTGCGGATCGCCATCCACAGCCAGTTTGAAATCCGTCACCGCTGCGTCGAAGTTCTTGCGCCTCATGTCCACCAGTCCCAAATCGTTCTCAATCTGGGCTTGCGTGTACTTCTTGGTCTCCGCCCACGAGGCATCCGGCATTCCGGCGCTCGGCTTGTTGTCGATGTTCGCTAGCGCCTGTTTGAAATCCTTCTCCGCCTTCGAAAGCCGCTCGTCCTTGTCGAGGTCGTTTTCGCCGACCTTCTGCGAGATCACCTCGCCCAACTGCATAGCCGCCTGCGGGTTCTTGGGATTGATTTCGAGCACCCGCTCGTTGGTGACCTCTGCGCTGGCGAAGTCGCCTTTCTGCTGGTAGGCGGTGGCCTCCGCCAGCAGGGCGACCTCTTTGAACTGCGTGTCGGCGAACTTGTCGAGCAGGGCGTCGGCAGCCTTAATGACGGCGTCCGGACCCTGCGGTTCCGCCGCGATCAGCGCCTGCACGGCTTCCCCCTCGGCCTTCGACTTCACCTTCATTTGTGCCATCAGGCCCGGAACAACGGCGGCCATTACCAGGACGCCGGTCAAAATCGTTCGTTTCATCCAAATCACTCCTTCAATCTATTGTTTGGAACTTGCCCGCACGCCATTCTCGGCTTGCTTGCGCGCCAGGTCGGAAATGCCATCCACCTGCAGGGCGTCGAGAAAATACTGTTGCGCTTGTGCCGGATCGTCGGCCGCCAAAGCCAGCTTGCCCAAATACACCAGCACCCACGCCTTGGTGGCTGGTCTGGGCCCGAGATCGAGCGCGTTGCGGAACAACCGGTCGGCCGTCTCGGGGTCTCTACTCAGCGCCGCGATGCGGGCCAAGCCGTAGTATGCGTCCGCGTGAAGCAGCTTGTCCTCGGTCTGCTCCAGAACTTCCAGGTACATCTTCTTCGCCGCATCCAGGTTCGCGGGATTCTGGTCGCGCGCCGAGTAAAGCCGCTCGGCGTCGTCCAGCGTCTTGGCCGCGCCGGTCAGCGGCACGGCGGGCACGGCAACGGCGGGGGCCGCGGGCTTGGCGGTGTGCACCGGCGGCCCGGCCTTGAAATCGATTTTGGAAAGCCGCGCGTCTTCCGTTTTCAGATCGATCCCGCCCACCATTTCGGCGTAGTAGACCTCCATCGACTGTTCCTGCTTCTCGTACAGTTGCAGACCCTCGGAAAAGTAGGGAGCCAGGATGAAGCCCTGATACAGCGCGCGCTCAATCGCGGCCGGATCGCGATCCAGGCGCGACTCGACGGCCTTGATCAGCGACTCGGTGGTCAGCGATAGAAAGTCGTCCCGGAAAGAATCCGACAGCCGGCCTACCCGCTCCGCTTGGTGCGTCAGGAACTTCTTGCGCTCCAGGATCTCCTGGTGGCGCGTCGCCAGCGGGTCCAGCAGATAATGCAGGTAGGCGTGACGAACGTCGAACCAGCGCGGCTCGGCCGAAGGCGTCACCACTACGGTGTCTTCATACCCGTAACTGCGCCGCTGTACCTGGCCGGGAGGGGCCAGCAACTCGATGAAGATCTGGAAGCGCCGTCCTCGGAACCCGGAAGTCTGCTGGCGCAAATAGGTGTTCACCTGCAGTACGGCCTGCGCCACCGGGCCGTGGTATCGCGCAATGTATTCGTCGATTTCCGGCTGCGCGCGTTGCCATAGCGCGGCGATGCCCGCCTCCACGTAAAATCGTGCCAGCAGCTTCGAGAAATCCTTGATTTGCAGCACTTCCGGCGGGAGATCGAGGTCGCGGCTTCGCATGGCGAAATCCGGAGGGTCACCCACGCTCAGCGCGAAAGAGATGTACTGGCTGAACTCGGCCGTCGGGTCGGGCCGGCGGTGTTGGGCGATGAATTGACGGATCGCCGGCAGGCAAGGGATTTCCCGCCGCGCCAGTTCCTCGCGCACTTCCTTGCGCAACGGGCTGCCATTGGGCGAGTCCAGCCCGGTATCGAAATCCGCCGCGTTCAGCGCCGCCATAACGGTAAACACCGTCGGACTGGAGTCCAGTTGCCCCGGCGCTGGCTGCTCTGCGCGCGCCACCAGAACGATGGCCAGCAGGGCTGGAAAGAGAAGTTGCTTCAACAAGGTCCGCCTAGAATAATTCCAGTGTACCCTAGCTCAACGTTTTCCCAGAACCGGGGCGTGGGGCAGGCGCTGGGGATGGGCGTGACGCGGCCAAGTGCCTCGCCAAGTCTTCTGGTCCGCCGGTTTCCGGTAAGCCCGCATATCATTCCAAACTTGTCGGGAACCCGTCCCCAACCATGCATCTCATCAGAGCGCCAATGAATGAACCTGTACGACAATCGTCATATGAGCGTCGTCACAAATGTAGTGCTCAAGACGTCGGTCGGAGACAAGGGCAGAATCGCCAAACTCAACAAGGTATTTCAGTCTGGAAAGGAATTTGTATCGTGTGACGATGACTCGCTGCCGCGTGGTTGGTATGCCGGCGGGAAGTTTCTCGAATGCGAAATATACCCCGGCGCATTCAACGGCCTGGTGCTTGAAGAACTCATCGAAGCAATTCGGAACGTCGGCTGGGACGACCCGCGGGGTGTTCAACTGTTCATCCAAGCGCAGGAAGAGGACCGCCTGAAGGAGGTAGATCTCGGGCTGTGACTCGGTGCCGGGACACGCGACGGCGTCGCCCTTCGGGGTTGTTCGACAAAAGCCATATCGTTCCCAACGCAACCCGGTTCGCGGGGATGTAGGATTGTATTTGGCTAATCGATGTTGGCATGGTCGGGTCGTCGGGCTTGTCGTCACTCAAGTCTGGCAGGGAATGTGGGCGCGCTTCTGGCTTTCGTTTGGGAAGCTAACGCCTTCGAGTCGCGCAATGCCGAGCGGCGCTCCCGGAAGAACCCACGGGGAGTTCGAACTCACGAACATGCTCAGCCTCTCAGACTGGGAACTCGCGCTCAAGGGTCGAATTCTAGCGAGTTCAAACTCACGCTGCAAGGTTCGGGAGAGGCAACTTCGCCGCTTATTGGGAAGACGTCTTCGATCGGTGCGGATTGACCCGTCATCTCAATCCACGGTTTTGACGTTTACCAGGGAGTTTGCGCTGACGACCCAAGCCATGCCTAGCTGTCATGAGTACCGTCCGCATTGGCTACTGCGATTATCCGGCGAAAACTGGGCTCCGGTGATCTTGAATGGCACATGCTCCGGGTGGCGCGGAAGGGCGGGAAAGAAGCTCGTGTCCGGGTAATGGTCAAAAAACGGCGTTCCCGGAAATTTGTGCGGCCACTCGAGCGGAGCGTCGCCAGCTCGGAAACTGTCCCACCGTCCAGTATCGCCCCGCCGGCGTGGGCGGGCATTCGCGCCGGATAGCGCGTCCCCTATTTCGCCGCCGCTGCCGGGACCGCCTTCACGGCCTCGACTTCGATCTCGATATCGACCCGATCGCCCACCACCACGCCGCCGCCTTCGAGTGGCATGTTGAAGGTGAGGCCGAAGTCGCGCCGGTCAATCGAGGTCTTGGCCGAGAATCCCATCCGCAGCCCGCCCCACGGGTCCTTACTGCGGCCCACGTACTCGGTGGCGAGCACAACCTGCTTGCTGACGCCACGAATCGTCAAGTTGCCGGCGATCTTGTACTCCTCCGCACTCACCTTCTCCACCTGCGTGCTTTGAAACGTGAGCGCCGGGTGGCTGGCGGCATCGAAAAAATCGGGCGAGCGCAGGTGGTCGTCGCGCTGCTGCTCCCTGGTATCGATGCTGGCGGCTTCGATGCTTACCTCGACTTTCGAATTGGTCACGTCCGCCTCGTCGATCATGAGCGTGCCGCTCCATTTCTGAAAATGGCCCCTGACCTTGGAAATCATCAGGTGCCGCACGGAAAACCCGATGATGGAATGCACCGGGTCGAAATTCCACTTCGCTTGAGCCATGTCGCCTCCCCTCATTGGTATGTTAACCATACCATGATATAATTTGCAAGTAGGGATCGATTTATTATCTGGTATGCAAGAGCAAACCAAAGAACGGCGGCCGGCCGTCGCCGGCGGCGATTGCCCGATGACGCTGCTGATCGGCGTGATCGCTTCCAAATGGGCCATGCCCGTGCTTTATAACCTGCTCCGCTCCGCCGTTCCGGTGCGGTTCACCGTTTTACGGCGCTCCATTGGCCGCGTAACGCAGCGCGAGCTTTCGCTCACCCTCAAGCGATTCGAGGAAATCGGCGTAGTCCAACGCCAGGTTTATGCCGAGGTGCCGGCGCGCGTGGAATACCGGCTCACGCCGCTCGGCCGGTCTCTCGAAGGGCCGATCCTCGCACTGGGCCGCTGGGCGGAGCGGCACGCCGGGGCCTTGGCGGCGGCCGGCAAACGCGCCGCTCGTGCCAAAGCCTTGCGCCCGGCAGGTTAACAATAACCCCATAAACGCGCCATCCGGCTTGCGCGCCACGCGGCACTTTGGGTTACCCTGGACTGTTCAAAGGAAAAACAACATTGCCAAGGGCCAAAATCACGGCGTTGGGGTGCTATACGCCTCCCCGCGTCCTCACGAATCAAGATCTGGAGAAGATGGTCAATACGAACGACCAGTGGATCATGTCGCGCGTCGGCATCCGCGAACGCCACATTGCGGAAGCGGAAGTGGCGACTTCCGATCTGGCGGTGGCCGCCGCCCGCGTCGCGCTGGAGCAGCGCGGCATCGACGCCTCGGAGATTGACGTCATCATCGTCTGCACCGTCACGCCGGACCACATGTTCCCGTCGACTGCCTGCCTGGTGCAGAACGGGCTGGGCGCCAAGGGCGCCTGGGGGTTCGACATGATCGCGGCGTGCTCCGGTTTCGTCTACGGCACCACAACCGGGGCCAACCTGGTCATGTCGGGCAGGTATAAGAAGGTGCTGGTGATCGGCGCCGAAACAATGAGCCGCATCATCGACTACACCGACCGCGCCACCTGCGTGCTGTTCGGCGACGGCGCGGGCGCGGTGCTGATCGAGCCGGTCGAGGAAAGCGAGGGCCAGCTTGGCTTCGTCGATTTTCTCGGCGAGATCGACGGATCGGGTGGCGACGCGCTGATCATGCCGGCGGGCGGCAGCCGCTTGCCGCCGTCACATGAAACCGTCGACAAGCATCAGCACTACGTGCATCAAGATGGCCAGAGGGTCTTCAAGTACGCCGTCCGCAAAATGTACGAAACCTGCCACGATCTGTTGGAACGTAACGGGCTGACAGTGGACGACGTCGCAGCGATGATTCCACACCAGGCCAACCTGCGCATCATCAAGGGCACCGGCGAGCGCCTGGGCATCCCGCCCGAAAAGGTCTCCGTCAATATCGACCGTTACGGCAACACCACCGCCGCCACCATTCCGTTAGCCGCGCGCGACGCCATTTCCCGGGGCTGCCTCAAGAAGGGCGATCTGGTCCTGTTCGCCGCCGTAGGCGCCGGCTGGACGGTGGGCGCCAGCCTCTGGAGATGGGCGTATTAAGGTGGGGCAGGCGCTTTCGCCTGCCAACTCCTCTCGGCCACTCAACTGCCCGGACGGTTGGCAGGCGGAAGCGCCTGCCCCACCGCCCCCGCATACGGTTTGTAGCCGCCGCGGCGCATCGCGTCGAGCGCGGCGGCTTCGGAGTCCGGCAGCACGTAGAAGAACGCTCCCGTACGGGTTGTCGCGAAGACGATACCGCCGCGGTACTCGTCCGCTTCCACGCCGAAATCCAGACCTGCTTCGGTGAGTAGCGTCTCCAGCTTCAACGCGTCTCTGAGCCGCTTGGCGATGTAAATCAGCACCGGCTCCTTGCCGTCGAAAAATGCGGGTTCCTGTTTCATGGGGCGTCCGCTACCAGTGTAGACGCCCAGGCGGCCGCATGGCGGCGACTACGGCGTTCCGCCGACGCAGTTGATGGTCCCATTCACAATCGGCCCCCCGGATGTCGATTGCACGTGGAAGGTCCAACTTTCTCCCATGTTCTCGCAAGATACGCTGACCGTGATTCCCTTCACGATATCGCCGACGAAGTGCTTGGTGGGGATAAACCCCATGCCATCGACCGTGACCTCGCAGGTATTGGTGGGAAAGCCCTGGCCGTAAACCACCGCCGAAGTCGTTCCGACATTCCCGACCCAGACTTTGAGCGGGTCCACCAAGGGGATGGTCAGTTGCGCATCTTCATAGCCCGGGACGCCGGTCACGAAGGCCACTGCGACTTTGTCGCTTGCGCCCGGAGTGTATTTGAGAGCCGTCCCGGTAACCCCACTCACGGACGGGCCCGTGGGCTTGCCTCCGCTGAACCCGGTCGACACCGTTACCGGAAGCCCGTTGACCGGCGTGAATGTCGGCTCGTCCGCGTCGTTGGTGCTCACCGTTAGCAAGTTCGCTTCCGTGCGTACGAGATCGTACGGAGTCGAAACCACGTTCAATTGGCCGATCAGGACCTCGGTCCTGGACGTGCCGCTCTTCTCCGTACACAATGTCTGCATTACCTCCACTGTCTCCTGGTTGGTCAAAGGCGCACCAGTAGGCATCGACATCGTGATTGCTGTGGCCTCCATCTCCGTCCGCAGCACGGAGTTGACCGACAGAAACACCTGCGCGCCGGGAAGCAAACCCGTCAGCTTGAGCGTGTTGGCCCCCGGCCTGACTGGTGGCACAATGCCCGGCGCGGGAAGCGACGGGGGCAGTCCCAAAACGCCGACGTGCATCGAAGATCCGTTGGCATTGCAGCCGGTCTGCTGCGCGAAAATCGACTCGCTCTTCGCGAGCGGCGTCCAGAGCCCGACCGTCAGGTCCGGAGCGGCGGCCACCACGGGATTGCTTCGCGGAACCGCCGTGCTGCCTGAAAAGATCTGAATGATGCTCCCGGGATGTGCGCCCTGGACCGGCACGGACCGGCCGCACTGGTACAGCGGCGCAGGCACCGTCGGCGCTGGATACGGCCCTCCTACTTCTGCGATGGGCACGCTGACATAGCCCGGCGGCGGCAGGATCAGTCCGCACAGCACAACCTCAATCTTGATTGAAACGGTCCCACCCGGATCGGTGGGTTGGAAACTGTTCGGCAAAAAGACCGTCGCCGTGTTCCCAGAGACTCCCTGCGAGCCAATTGTCGATTCCATGTTCGTCTTCCCAGTTACCACTCTCTTCAGGACCAGCACTTCTCCGCCGACCAAGTTAGATACAGAGAGCTGTTTGACGTTGCGGCACGCGGCGTAAGTGACGATCGGGAAAGGCAGCGGCGACGCCGCAACCGGAACCGGCTTGGAAGACGCGGGCGCCACCTGGCACCGAGTGAAGGACTGCTCCACGGTCAGCGTACCCGGTTGTAAAGGAGGCAAGCCATCGTAGGTATAAGATGGCCACTCGCTCAACCCATAGGTTACCGTCGCGTTGTTGGTGAGTTTGAAATCGGCACCGGGCGTCATGTTCGACAGATCGACCGTCGTCTGGCAAGCCCGGACGGGCATTGCAATCACGGGAACGCCCAGGCTGGTTGGAGCCGCTGGCACGGGAGGGCTCAGTGCAATCGGGCTCATGTTCGCGCCCAGCGTCTGCTGCGCAGTCAGGATTGATGTCTCCGGTGTCGCCACCGGCAACAGGCTGAACCACTGAGTCGGCTGGTCCACGGCGGATTTCACCAGCGTACTGCCTCCCACAGAGACCGCTAATTCCGTGCCAGGTATCAAACCGCCGATTACGATGGAATCCATGCACGGGGATAGCCCCGAGAGAAACACGGGCGGCGGCAAAGGATTCGGCACCGGCAGTACAGGCACCGAATTGGACCGGCCGCTCTCGCCCAATGTCACCGCATAGTCTGGATTCTTGCCCTGATAGTTCTGCGTCGCGGTGATTTCCTGCGGCGGTTTCTTCTCGACCAGAGTTACCGTGAGTGGAACCCATATCCCACCAGGGTTAGTGGAAGTGGCCGTTCCCACTTTCACGTTGTCGGCATAAACAGTAACTAACGATTGAGAAAGCAGGTTATCGACATATACCTGTTTGCTCGCAGGCGTGATCGGTCCGTCCAGTTCCGGGGGAAGCGCCGTTGCCATAAAGGTCTCTTCTTAGGTGGGACTTAGTATATAACCGCCAGACGGATTGCGACAATGTCGCACTGTGCCCGAAAGTACGTTGCACGGCGATTTGCTTCGTGCCCCAGATGCAATAGGTGTGAACGGAAGGCGCGCGAGGCCGAATGGCAGGCACGCGGAGAAGACGCCTTGGCCCCGGCTCGGGCCGGCCTACTTGCGCCATTCGCTGCCCGGCTGTTATTGTCGTGATCGGAAACCTGCGCCCCCATGTCGCCTCCCGTAATCAGCCGCGACGAAGAACTCTACTGGCTGGCATTGCAACTGGTGCCCGGGCTGGGGGCCAGGGGCGCCGGCAAGCTGCTCGACCGGTTTCGTACGCCCCAGGCCATCTTTCGCGCCACGCGCACGGAGCTCGAAGCCGCCGGCATCGGCGGCGCGGTGGCGCAGTCGATCGCGAGTGGCTGCACATTCGAAGACGGCGTGGCCCAGCAGGAGAAGATGGCGGCAGCCGGCGCGGTGGCCGTCACCATCGGAGATCCGCGCTATCCGCAGGCGCTGCGCGAGATCTTCGATCCTCCCATCGTGCTCTTCGCGCGCGGCAGGGTGGAATTGCTGAGCGCGCTGTCGCTCGCCGTGGTAGGAACCCGCCGCGCGACGCCGTACGGTATCGCGGTGGCCGAACGGCTCTCCTCGGACCTGGCGCACGCCGGCCTCACCATCGCGAGTGGCTTGGCTCGCGGCATCGATACCGCGGCGCACAAGGGCGCCCTGTCGGCGGGCGGCAACACCGTCGCGGTGCTCGGCTGCGGCGCGGATGTGGTGTACCCGTCGGAGAATCGCGCCCTGATGGCGGACTTGGCGCTCAAGGGATTGATCGTCTCGGAATTCCCCATGGGAACCACGGCGTTCCCGCAGAACTTCCCGATTCGCAACCGCGTGATCAGCGGCATCAGCCTGGGAGTGCTGGTGGTCGAGGGGGCGCAGTACAGCGGCTCGGCCATCACGGCGCGGCTGGCGATGGATCAGGGCCGCGAGGTTTTCGCCGTTCCCGGCAACATCACTTCGAAGCTGAGCTGGT
>CAZFOP010000090.1:0-10435 GCA_964520085.1 uncultured Solibacteraceae bacterium
CAGGCCGGCGTTCTAACCAACTGAACTACGTCCCCGCTTGTGTCACGCGCGACATTTCAATCGTAACACGCGACCGGCGCCGACACCAAACCAACCGCCAATCGCAGGCGATACACTTGTCGGTGATGACCGACCCACTCGCGTACCTGCACGATCAGATCGAACGGTGGAAGAGCGAAGGCACCTACCAGCGCCTGCGCGTTCTCGAATCGGCCAGCGCGGCGGAATCCCGCTTCGATGGCAAAGACGTCATCAACCTGGCGTCAAACAACTACCTTGGCCTCACCACGCACCCGAAGTTGCGGGAAGCGGCGATCGACGCGGTAAAGCGGTATGGCGCGGGCTCGGGAGCGGTGCGCACGATTTCCGGCACCATGTCGCTGCATATCGAGCTCGAGGAGCGCATCGCGGCCTTCAAGCGCGTGGAAGCCTGCGTGGTTTTTCAATCCGGTTTCGCCGCCAACGCGGGCACGGTGTCGGCGATCCTGGGGCCGGACGATCACATCGTTTCCGATGAGCTGAATCACGCCAGCATCATCGATGGCTGCCGTCTTTCGCGGGCCAGGATTCACGTCTTCGCCCACAAGGACGTGGCCGCGGCGGAGAGCATTCTGGCCTCGCTCTCCGGCGCCGCCGGAAAAAAACTGCTGATCTCGGACGGCGTGTTTTCGATGGACGGCGACATTGGCCCGCTGCCCGGCCTGGTGGCGGCGGCGGAAAGTTACGGCGCCATCATGATGGTGGACGACGCACATGCTTCCGGCGTGCTGGGCCGCAATGGCCGCGGCACCATCGATCATTTCGGCCTCCACGGGCGTGTGCACATCCAGGTGGGCACGCTTTCGAAAGCCATCGGTGTGCTCGGCGGCTACGTTTGCGGCAGCCGCGACCTGATCGAGTTTCTGTACCACCGCGCGCGGCCGTTCCTTTTTTCGACCTCGCATCCGCCCGCCGTGGCAGCCGCTTGCCTGGCCGCGTTCGACGTGCTGGAGCAGGAGCCGGAGCGCATCGACGCGCTGTGGGCCAACGCACGCTATTTCAAACAGGGACTCACCTCGGCGGGTTTCGACACCGGAATCAGCGAGACGCCCATCACACCGGTGATGGTCGGCGAGGCGGCGCTGGCGCACCGTTTCTCGCGCGAGTTGTTCGCCGAAGGCGTGCTGGCCACCGGCATCGGCTTCCCCACCGTGGCCCAGGGCAAGGCGCGCGTGCGAACGATCGTGGCCTCCACGCACACCAGAGCGGACCTGGACCGTGCGCTCGATATCTTCGCCAAGGTCGCCAAGCGCCTGGAAATTCTGCGGGGCTAATAGAACAGATACTTCCGCCACTGCGCGTCGCTCTTGCCGAACAGCCGCATGAGATTGCGGCTGGTGTGCAGGCTGAAGGGACGCGGCGGACGCGCCAGCCGCATCCCCGCTTCCTCCGGCGTCCGGCATCCCTTGCGGTTGTTGCAGCGATGGCAACAGGCCACCAGATTCTCCCAAGCCGATTCGCCCGCCCGGGAGCGAGGGATCACGTGGTCCAGCGTCAGTTCCCCGGACGGTAGTGTGCGGTGGCAATACTGGCAGGTGTAGCGATCGCGCATCAGGATGTTCTTGCGCGAAAGAGCCCGTGTCTGATGCGGAATCCTGCGGTATTCGAGCAAACGGATCACCGACGGCAGGCGCACCGCCGCGCGCGCCGAATGAATCGCGCTTGCCGATTCCTCTTCCGCCGATGCGACGCCCTTCAGCACCAGTACCAGGGCCCGCCGCGCGCCACAAATGTTGATCGGCTCATAGCTGGCGTTGAGCACCAGGACCGGCTTTTGCAGTCGATCGGCCATTCAGGATCTTCCTCCCGCCACCGCGGCGTTTCCCTGCGGCGAAAACGCAATACGCCGGTCGGCACGCGCCAGCGTCAGCAGCGCCACGCGCGCGGCGCCGGCCCGCTTCAAGGCCAGCGCGCAGGCCGCGGCGGTCGAGCCCGTCGTCAGCACATCGTCGATTAGCAGGATACTGCGGCCCGCCACTCGGTCCGGCCGGCGGCACGCGAAGGCACCGGTCACGCTGTGGCGGCGGCCGGTGTGGCTCATACTCGCCTGCGAGGCGGTGTAGCGCAGGCGGCGCAGCAGACGCGTGCGTGGGATGCCGGTATGTGCGGCGACGCGGCGCGCCAGCAAGTCTGCCTGATTGAATCCGCGCTGCCAGCGCTTCCGCCAGTGCAGCGGCACCGGCGTCACCCAGTCGAAGGACTGATCGCGCGGCAGTGCCCGCAGCAGTAGATCTCCCAACGGCCGGTCGAGCGTCCGCACCTTCCCATACTTATAAACGTGGATCAACTGCCGCAGCGCGCCATCGTACGTGCCGAACGAGTAGGCGGCGTCGAAGCCGCGCAGACCGGCGCGGCAGATTGCGCAGCGGCCCTCTTCATCGAGTGGGTACCGGTTGAGAAATGGCGTGCGGCAACACACGCAGAAAAAATCGGCATCCATCGGCGCCGGCTCGTGGAGGCAAGCCGGGCAGACGGGAATCCGGGAAACGTCCAACAGCGGCCGGCCGCACACGCGGCAATCGTCGGGGAGGAAAAGGGAAAAAAAGGCGCAAGAGGTTGCTCGGACTAACCGGGGACCTAAATTCGAGATTGCGGCTTGCCTGCTACTCGAGAAGACCCACCTCCGCTACGACTTATATTGTAGACGAATTCTGGAGGCACGGGAGTGACAGTCGTGTAACAGGGGTGCGGGACATGGAAGTTGTGGCATCGCTGATTCCCCGGAAAACAGCGAGTTTCCGAGCGTGCCACGTACGCCCGATCCGTTAAAGGAGTGGAGCGAGCCAGCGAGCCCCGGCAGGGGCGAAAGACAATAGCCCAGTGCGTGAGCACTGGGAACCCAAGCGAATCTGGCAGCCCCGGAACGGGGCGGAAGAGGACGGCCAAGCCGGCAAGCGAGCGCGCGATCCGTGTGTCGCCCCGTTCCGGGGCTAGGCGATCTCACACGTGGTCCCAGCGCTTACGCACTGGGCTATTGTCTTTCGCCCTCCGGGCTGGCCCTATTGTGGCTTCGAACCCAACTCTTATGTCCCACACCCCTCTAACAGGATGCGGAACGCGAAACTGACACGCTGGACCGGAGCCTCGACACGCCGCAAAATCCGGCCGTATGCGGCGCATCGAACCGGGCCGCAATCGCGCGCGAGCGGTCCGTGCGCCGGTACCGGAACGAACGCCAACCTAACGCGGCGTGGTTGACACGTTGAACCCGCTTACGACGATGCCAGGCTTCTCGCCGCGCGTATCGGCATCGTTCAACCTGGTAACAATGGAGCGCCGTTCGCCGGCCATCAGCGCGACGTAGTTGTCGCCATAGAGCGCCGGCAGGATGCGGTCGCCGCTCTGCGCGCGCACGGCCTTCACTGTAACCATCAGTGCCGGCTGCGCCGACGAGTTATGCAACTCGGTCGTCAGCACCCATTCGCCGCCCTGGCGTTCCACCTGCGTGGTCGCCTCCACGGTAACTTTGGGCAAACTGCGGATGGCGCGATAGTCGTACTCCTTGACGCCGCGCAAGTAGAAGTTATCCGAGATCGTCGCATCGCCGCCGGCCAGCTTGAGCCGGATGAAATGTACCGGCGTCAGCGTATCGGGAAACTCGAGGTGGATGGGAGTGGCCACGCTATCCTCGGCGCTGTCCACGGTAGTGGACTTACTCCAGGCAACCGTGCCATCCATGTTGATTAATTCAGCGGTAGCGGTCAACCCCTTGGCGTTGCCGCCGCTGTAATTCACCACTTCGACGTTATCGGTGAGGGGATTCCATTGGATGTGCAGCGGCTCGGAGCCTTTCTTGGCGCCAAAATAGCCGGCCGTCGGATCGAAATAATAATCGTAAGTCTGCCAGACGAACGACGGCCAGCAGGGATGGCTCATCCAAAGCAGCATACCCATGCGGTTCTTGCCCTGAGCTTCGAACATGGCGCGATAACCGTCGTAGTTGACGAACTGCGCCAGTTCGACCCAGTCCTCGGCATTGGTCGCGCCGCCGTAGTTCTCGTCGATCATTTCGTTGAAGGCCGCGCCGCGCTGCGCGCCCTGCTGGTTGAAATCGTGCATCCCCCACACGTCGCCCTGCGGCCAGCGATCCTCTTCGGGCATCATGGCGCGCAAGCTATCCATGGTGACGATGTTGGGCATGCCGAGTTCGCTCGACAATTGGGTGGTGGCCTTGTACCGGAAGTAGAAGCGCGGCGTCTCGGCAAAGTAAGGGCCGTGACCGGTGACGACATCGTCGGCCGAGCTGGGAATGTAATGAATGGCGGGATCGAGTTCGGCCAGAATGCCGCGGAGTCCGCGTTCGATCGGATCGGGCGGGAACCCTTCATTGCGGCCCACGTAAAGGCCGATGGAAGCGTGGTGGCGCATGCGCAGCACATAGTCGCGCGCGTTGGCCAGAAACATGGCATTATCGTCGGGGTCCGGTCCGTCCCAGGGATTGGCCAGCCAGAAATCCTGCCACACCACAATGCCGTAGCGGTCACAGGCGTCGTAGAAAGCTTCGTCGCCGGTTTGTCCAACCCAGTTGCGGATCATCGTGAAGTGCATGTCGCGGTGATAGCGCACCGCGGCATCGTATTCGCGGGCGCGATAGCGGAGCATGGACTCGGGGAAGCCCCAATTGCCGCCGCGCGCCACGAAGCGGCGCCCATTAATCCAGATGCGTAACGTACCACCCTCCTCGCTGTAGGTGAACCGGCGCACGCCGGCGTTGAACGACTTCCGATCCGATACCGCGCCGCCGGCGACGAACTCCAGCTCCACACGATATAGGTTGGGCTCGCCGTATCCGTTCGGCCACCACAGTTTGGGATTGCTCAGGCGCAGGGCCGGTTCGGCCGCGGGATCGAGCTTGACGGTTTTCGATGCGTGGGCCGCGATGGTAACGGCCTGCTCAAACGCGGCCTCGCCGAAGCGCCCCTGCAGCTTGCCGGTAACCGCGACACCCGAGTGATTGGCGAGCGTGGCCTCCAGCGCCACCTCGGCGGACGATCCATCGGTCGCGATCGAGACCGTGTCGGCTTGCGGATTCTCAATGCTCACGGCGCCGGCCGAGGTCAAATATACGTCGCCCCAGATGCCGGTGTTGCGCCCGCGAATGGTGGAAATCCAGTCCCAGGTCACCGACGCATGCATAGTGGGATTGTCCGCGCCCAATACGCCGCCGTTCTTGCCGGGGCTCTGATAGTTCTTTTCCGTCACGCTGCCGGGGTTGGCGTTCTTGAGGATGCGCACGGCCAACGCATTGGGCTTGTTCGGGCGCAGCAGCGCGGTAACGTCGAAACTCCCAGTCATGAATCCGCCGTCGATGCGGCCCAGCCGCTGGCCGTTGAGAAACACTTCCGCCTTCCAATTGACGCCATCGAAATTGAGAAACACGTGGCGCCCGGCGGCGGCCGGCGGAGCGGCGAATTCGTCGCGATACCAGAAATCGGAATAAAAGAAAGAGTCGGAAACGGCATTCTGGTTGGCGCCATAATTCGGATCGGGAATCGCCCCGGCATTGAGGTAACTGGAAAGCACCGTGGCGGGGACTGTGGCGATCATCCAGCCGGCATCCTGGAATCCGGCGGTCGAGAGCGCGGCACCCGAGGCACTGACCAACGAAGCGCGCTGCAGACGCCATGCGCCACCCGAGAGCGGCAGCCGGCCATCGGCGCTGGCGGTTGCCGCTGGTTTCGCGCGCCACACGGGTCCGCCCTTGCCGTACACTTCGAGCTCGCTCAGAATGTATGGCTCGGCGGTTGGCGCGCCCTTCAGCAGCAGGCGGACCCAACGCGCGTGCGCGGGACTGGCGAGGTGGATATCGTCGACGGCGCCAGTCGCGGCAGGCAGCGCCTGCAGGGTTTGCCAGCCGTGCCCGTCATCCGAAATCTGAATAGCGCCTTCGGCGGCGCGGCGCAGCCAGTAGAGCGCGAGGCGATCGAACGTACACGGCGCGCCGAGATCGACCGACACCCACTGCTCGCCGCCAGCGGCGCTCATCCAAGCGCTCGAAAAGTCGTATGGCCCGCCAGCATGCACGGGAGTCTTGCCGTTGCTGAACGAGATTTCCGAGATGCGCCACGTGATCGGACTCGCGGTTTCGAACTCGATGCGATAGAAACGGCTCCGGCTTGGTTTGCTGAACGCAATGGATGGCTTAACCTCGACCCCCGGATGCCGCATGCCCCACGCGCGGCCCAGTTCATTCCACGCTTGCCCATCCGCCGATCCCGAGAGAACGCACGTCCACTCCTGCGTGTCGGTACCCATCACCGTGACCTGCGCGTCGAGCCTGTCGATTTCCGGCGGCGGCGCCCCGCCCCATTCCACCTGTACCCAGACGTGGCTCCCTTTCAGGTCGGTGGTAGTCGCCCAGTTACCGTCGAACATCAACTCGCGCCGGTTCTTCGGCAACACGCCCTGGCTGGTTGTGACGCCGAGAAAGTGCGGCAGCGCGGTTTCCCGAATGCCGTCGGTGACGAGTTGCGCAGTGAGGTTGTAATCGTAACTGCTGGATTGGTAGGCCGGCCGGTGGAGCGCCAGGTTGCGATAGTTGGTCGAGTCGATCTCGACCGTCGGCGACCAGTCCTGCCGCGGGTCTCCGGGATAGACGCCGACCCCGCGCGTGTAGGGCTGCGCGCCCAAAGCTTCGAGTGCCATCAGAGCGATGAAAACCTTCAGAGGGAGTGCCATGCAACGCCCATTGTATTGGAAATCGCGGAACGCGGGTGCACTGGACCGTGCCTGGGCTTGCCTGGGCTTGCCTGGCCGGGCGGTCCTGGCTCGGAGTACCGCGAGTAAGCCAAGCATGCCTAACCGGTGAGGCGCGGCTCCGCACGTTATAATCGCATCGTAATGAATGTATTCGAGGAGCTGGTGCGTCTACGCGGGCGATGAAGGTGCGCGCAGGCACGATTTTCAAATTCGCCGGGGCTGCGCTGGCGCTGACGGCAGTGGTCGGCATTGTGGTGCCGTATATCGACACGGGCTCCTACGGCGAGCGTTTGCGAGGCTCGTTGGAACGCGCGCTCGGGCGCCGCGTGGAATTCCGTGGGCCCGTGCGCTTCAGCCTGTTCCGCGGTCCTGGGTTTTCGGTGGAGGATGTGGTGATCCACGAAGATCCATCGATCGGCCTCGAGCCCGTAGCCTACATGGATACGATGACGGTGCGGCCCAGCCTGTGGTCGCTGGCGGGGGGCCGTTTCGTGATCGCCTCCATTAAACTGGATGGCGCCAGCATCAACCTGGCTAAATCCGGACCCGCCGGCGAGTGGGGGCGTTGGAACTTCGCATCGCTCGTGGATCGCTCCGTGATGAGCCGCGCGCCTTCGCTGCACGTCCGCAACGGCCGCATCCATTTCAAGTTCGGCGACCGGAAATCGGTGTTCTATCTGACCGAAACCGATCTCGACATTTCTCCGCCGGTAGCGCCCGGCGGCGGATGGGCTCTCGATTGCTCGGCTATGCCGGCGCGCACCGATCGCGCCGCGCAGGGGCTGGGCGAATTCCGTTTGCGCGGCCGCTGGTACGTGGCGCCGGAGCGGGTGGATCTCAACCTGGAGATCGATCGGACGCTGCTGGCCGAGATGACGGCGTTGCTGCGCGGCCAGGCCGGTGGCGTGCATGGGAGGATTTCGGCGCGGCTGCATCTGGCCGGACCGATCGACGGAATCGGCATCGCCGGCCGGCTCACCATCGAAGACGTGCATCGCTGGGATCTGATGCCACCGTACGGGCAGGGATGGCCGCTCGACGTGCGGGGCCGGCTTAATTTGCCCGGCCAGGATCTGGAGATCGAATCGGGTTCGGTGAATGGCGCGGCGCTGCCGCTCGAGGTGCGCTTGCACGCAAGTAATTACCTGGCGCAGCCGCGCTGGGCGGCCTCGCTGCGCTGGAATCGTTTTCCGCTGGGCCCCTTGCTCGAACTGGCGCGGCACATGGGGCTGGAACTTCCACCGAAGCTGGCGCTGGAGGGCGCGGTGGATGGGGCCGTCGGATACTCGAGCGCCGGCAGCCTGCAGGGCGAACTGGCGCTGCACGGCGCAGCGGTCACCATTCCGGATGCGCCGCCGCTCACGATCGATCAGGCCGATATCGTTCTCGACGGCGGCCACGCGCGGCTGGCGCCGGCAGTAGTGCGCACGGCGGGCCAGGACGAGGCGCAGATCGAAGCCGACTATGCTTACGGCGAGGGCGCCTTCGATATCTCGATTTCCGCTGGCCGCATGAGGGTGACGGCTTTGCGCGCACAAGTCGCGCTGGCTGCCGTTCCCTGGCTGGAACAGGTTCGCAGCGGCGATTGGAGCGGCCAGTTGCGCTACCACCGCGACGCCGCCCACGCTGGTTGGACCGGTAGCCTGGAGGTGAACCAGGCCGAGATTCCGGTCGATGGCCTCGCCGCTCCGCTGCGGATCGATTCCGCGCGCGTCGCGATCGATGACGCGCGGGTAACCATCGACCGTCTGCGCGGCGCCGCCGGTAAGCTGAGTTTCACCGGAGATTACAGCTACCTGCCCGGAGCGCCGCACCCGCACCGCGTGCACCTGCGCGCGGCGGACTGGGACGCGGCCGACATCGAAACGGAATGCCTGCCGTCGCTGCGCCGCGAATCGAATCTGATCGATCGCGCCCTGGGCCGCATCACGCTGCCCGATTGGCTCAAGGCGCGCCAGGCGGAGGGCACGGTTCAGATCGACCACCTGGACGTGGCCGGCGCGCGCCTCGATGGTGTCCGCGCGCACCTGGCATGGGACGCCGGCCGCGTGGAGTTCGCCAACTTCGAGGCCACGCTGGCCCACGCCGTTGTCAAAGGGCGGCTGGCGGTCAACTTGAATGGCGCGCTGCCTGCATACCGGTTCACAGGACAAGTGAAAAGTTTTTCGTGGCAATCCGGCAAGCTGGATGCCAATGGCTCGATCGGGACTTCCGGCATCGGCGCGCAGTTAATGGCGAACCTGACCTCGGCGGGAACGATGTCGGGAGCCGCGCTCGATTTCGGCGCCGGAGCACCCTGCCGTGCCAGCGGCGACTATAGCTTGGCCTGGGTGCGCGGCATTCCGCGGCTCAAACTGACCGCTCTCAACCTGCGCACCGATGACGACACTTACAGCGGACACGGCGCTACCCAAAGCGATGGCAAACTGCTGATCGTGCTGGCCAGCGGTGCCAAGGAACTGCGCCTGTCCGGCACGCCCGCCAAGCTGTCAGCGGAAGAACCCACCCATCAGTAGCGTTGGTCGGGAATGCTTCAGCCTGCCGGCGCCCGCTTTCGGGCGCATTCTTTTCACAGTGTCGCGAAACTGGGAAGAACTGTCAGTCAATCGAGCTCAGGGACGGCGCGGAAGAAACGCCACCAACAATAACGGCCCCTCCCTCCACTTTTGCCTCGCCCACCGGCGCGCGCGCGGCGCCGGCGCTCACACGCGTGGGCTATAATGAAAGCAGGTTGTAGGGGAAATCTCCCTTTCTTTATGCCACTTTACGAATATCTTTGTCACCGCTGCGGGAAGAACATCGAGGTGCTTCAGAAGTTCGCCGACGAACCGCTGACGTTGCATCCGGAATGCGGTGGTGAAGTGGAACGGCTGGTGTCGGCTTCCGCATTCAAGTTCAAGGGGTCCGGTTGGTACGTGAACGACTACGGAAAAGGCAAGACTTCCGCGCCCGATTCCACGAACGGAAACGGCGGCAAGACCGGAAGTAAGCCGGAATCGAAGCCCGAATCTAAGTCCGAGACGAAGTCGGAAAGCAAGTCGGAAACTAAGTCCGAGACAAAAACCGCCCCGGCCCCTAGCGCTGACAAATAACCGTGAGTGCCCGCGAATTCGCCGGGCAGTTCCAATCCCTCTCAGTCTCACTCATAAGCCGACTGTCGTAGCGCGTGCTGTCAAGCCTACTGAGCCGAGAGTCGTCTTGGCTTTTCTCGGTGCGTGCGAGTCGCTCTGCCGCTGCACGGAACATCGCCACGAATGCGGACACACCTTGGCCATACCGCCCTCCGCACACTCCCACCCCGCCAGGAGCGAGAATAGAATTTTGGGAACGGAAGGTCCGATATGAAGGTGGTTGCTTTCAACGGCAGTGCGAGAAAAGATGGCAATACGGCAATCCTGCTCCGCTACGTGCTCGGCGAACTGGAAAAGGAAGGCATCGAAACCGAGCTGGTGCAACTGGCCGGATCGAAGATCCATGGATGCGTGGCGTGCCGCACGTGCTCGGTCCGCAAAGACGGGCGGTGCGGGCAAGCCAACGACGATGGCAACGCCTTTATCGAGAAGATGGCGGCGGCGGATGGGATTCTGCTCGGTTCGCCGACCTACGTGTCCGACGTGTCGCCGGAGATCAAGGCGCTGATCGACCGCGCCTGCATGGTAGGAAACGCCAATGGCGGCATCTTCCGCCGCAAGGTGGG
>CAZFOP010000091.1:0-1049 GCA_964520085.1 uncultured Solibacteraceae bacterium
GATCGAGATGAACAAGGGCTCGGGTTACCGGGCCCGCCAGCCCTACCACGCGGCGGAGGAGATGCAACTGCAGCAGGCCGAAGCCTTTCTCCAACGCACAGAAAAGACTGCTACCGAGATGGCGGCAGCAGCGCTGAGAGTCACCGTTGCCCTCCTCGCCAGCGAAGGCTACCGCGTGGCGGGCGCCGCAGTGCTGCTCGGATCGGGCAGGCCACTGCCCGAACTCGGCAAGATTCTGGCCGCGCATCCATTGATCCACACCGCCGAAGGCGTGTTCTTTCGGGAGGTGCTACGGAGCGCATGCGAGGCGTGCGGTGTGGCTGTGGTGGGCATCAAGGAGCGCGAGGTGTTGGAACAGTGCGCGGCGGCCTTGCGTATGCCAGGCGATGAGTTACAGGCCCGACTTTCCGCGATGGGGAAGACGCTCGGGCCGCCGTGGACGCAGGACGAAAAGCTCCCGGCCGCACCGGCCTGACCATTACGCATACAGCCTGACGGCGCTGCCGTCGAGCGGGAGCTAACGGTTATCGGCAGCTGACCTACCGGCCTCCCAATGCGACTGCGCGCCTGAATCTGCGGGCCTTGTGCCGACTATGGTCCGCCCCGGACCTATTCGGCCTTTGCTTTAAGCACCGGGCCATTTCAGTTTTTTCGCGCATTCAGGACAGATGCCATGGCTGAACTCGGCATTGGAATGCTGAATGACGTAAACCTCAAGCTGATTCCAGAAACCCTCGCTATCAAGAATCCTCTTGCAATAGATGCAGACAGGAAGAATGCCTTGGAGAGTCTTAATGTGCTCCAGCGCGCAACGGAGTTCCTCTACCCGTGCCGTTAACTGTTTCTGCATCTCGATCATGCGTCGTCCGACTTCGATGCGCGCGCGAAGTTCGTCTGGGTCAAAGGGCTTGACCAAGTAATCGTTCGCCCCGGAATCCAACCCAGCCGCCAGGTCGGCTTTGGCATCCTTGACGGTCAGTATGATGAGATAGGGCGGCTGGTCGGACTGCATGGCACGAACGCGACGCACGACCTCCAGCCCCTCCATC
>CAZFOP010000091.1:1059-10429 GCA_964520085.1 uncultured Solibacteraceae bacterium
GCATCATCCAATCAAGAAGGGCCAAGCTGGGGGCATTGGGTTCCTGCATTTGCTGCCACGCTTCCGCGCCGTCAACGGCTTCGATGACTTCGTGCCCACTCCTTTTTAGGAACGCTCCCAGAATGACGCGGGACGCGAAATCGTCGTCGGCAATCAGTATCCGCATAAGGCCGCCACGTTACTTGATGAGCCCTGAGTTTCACACACAGCCGTGGGCTTCTCCGGGCAGAGAGTTTGCATGAACAAACCTATGTAGCCGATTGTAGCGTTGAGCCGGGGCGCGGGGCTAGGGCTGGAGTGAGCGACCGCTCGCGCTTGCGTTCAAACAGGCCCAACTACAACGCTGCTGCCGCCGCGGATTAAGGCCCATTGTCGACAAGTGTCGACAAGCAAGCGACAAGCGCGCACCACACTAGCAACCCCTGGCGAGCCGCAGGTCGGCGCTCACCGGCGACCTCGACGAGGAGAGCGTTATCGCGCCATATCGGCAGGCCTCGCTCCTGGCGGCCAACTTCCTGGATTGGGACTTCGGGACAGCCGCCCGGGAGCCAGATCCACAGGACGACGCCACAGCTCAACAAACTCATCCGGATTTGACCGCGCCGACGGCCGGGGTGCGCCAACTCGGCCAATATCGACGTAGTACCAGTAGTGCGTTCTTGTTCCGCGATGCGGAGGTATGGCATGTTAGCCTATAGGTCTGCTTCCACTCGCGGGAGGAACCTGGTGCAGGTGCGATCTTCGCTTTTCGTACTGTTTTTAGCCGCTGCGGTCGCCTGTGGCGTCGCCTCGGCCCAGGCCGGAGTGGCGACCACGACCGTGATGAGCGGATCGCCCAATCCTGCTGCCACCGGATCGGTGGTTGCGATTACCGCCACGGTTAGCAGCGGCTCCGCGGGGAACGGGAACGTTTTCGGCCACCCTGAAAACGGTGGGCAATCAGACCATTACGGCTGCCGACACGGTGAGTTCGTCCATCACTGGCACCAGCAGCCAGATCAACGTGGCGCCATCTTATACGCAGATCACCGCATTCAGCATTTTCGCTAGTGGGCCAAGTTATAATCGCGGCACCAGGCTATTCTATGAGACAGTGACGATTACGAACACCGGGGGCGCTACGATCAACGGTCCGATCCAACTCGCGTTCAATGGCCTGTCCAGTGGACTCACACTGGCTAATTCGGTAGGGTCGTCGCTCGCGCCCGGCGCTTCTGCGTCCGTGATGGCACAGTTCTCGAACCCATCCAATATCCTGATTCCGATCTCGATAACCGCATACTCGGGGGTTTTCTAAATGTGGGGAGCTAAGCGCATGCGAATCTTCGTGGCTGGCTGCTTCGTGCTCGCCTTCCTGGCACCCGCGGCGGCGCGGGCCGGCTCGGTCTTCTTTTTCGCGACCGATACCTCGTCGCTTTCAGGAAGCGGATACATCGACCTGCAGTACAACGCGAATGCCGGCGCGGGAGCCTCCACAGCCACTATTACCGACTTCTTGACGAATGGCAGCCTGGGCGGCGCCGCGACGATCTCCCTGGTTGGCGACGCCTCCGGCAATCTGGCGAGCACCGTTACCATCCTGAACGGAGCGTTGGACAGTTCGGGATACAATGACTACAACGAAGCGATTACCTTTGGCACGTTTGCGACGTTCGAGGTTGCGCTCTCCAACCCGGTGGGCGGAACAGCCAACAGCGCGTTCATCCTGAGCTACTACGCGAGCGACGACGCGACGCCCGTGTTTTCGACCGATCTGACCGGCGCCTCCGCCCTGCTGACCGTCGAACCGAACGGCACGGTGCTGGTGCAGACTTATAGGTCCGCCAGTGGCAGCTATGACACGACGCTTGGCTCAACGCCCGAGCCGTCTTCGGCACTTACACTTCTCGGCGGGTTGGTCCTGCTGGCCATCTGCGCGGCGCGAGTCCGCTGGCGGTGCGACCGGTAGCATCGGGATCTACCGGAAGCTCGACCACCATCGGATCGCTGCCGACCGCGCCAGCCTGGGAATACAGCGCGCGCCGTTCGCCGGGGGGGAGCTACTGAAGAAGCAATTCCCGATGACGCCAAGTACTCCGCAACAATCGATTCCATGACATCGGCCACCGCAATGTCCTAAACTGTGCGACGAGGTGTCAAGCGCCCATGGGTGTAGGCCCACGGGCGTTGAATCAAGCTTAGGATTCGTCGGCGGGATAGTTACGGGATGATCGGGTGCCCAAAAGCTGGCCGGAAACGGTTTTCTGGGAGCTGCGAAACGACTGCAATTGGTCCGACTCTGCCCGTAAAGGTTCGTTATCGGTAGCTTGCCTCGGGCAATGGGCAACCCGTCGACCGGCCCGAAACGAGTTCGAGTCGCCCACGCCAGATCGGTAAACGCTGGGCGACAAGGCAGGAGCAATCGCTCTTCGGGACTGCTGCCGGCCAAGGTCCGACATGGCGACTTTTGGCCCAAATGGCCTTCGTGAAACGCGTTTACCAGCGATAAGATGATACTGGGCAGGCTCGATGAGCAACTTGAAGTTCTCGGTTCGTACTCTCAGACGAAGTCCCGGTTTCACCTCCACCGCTGTTGCCGCGTTGGCAATCGGGATCGCCGCTAACACTGCCATTTTCACAGTGGTGAATGCAGTGATCCTCCGACCTCTGCCGTTTGCCGATTCCGACCGCATCGTAAACATCGGACGTCGAGGGCCGGGCGGCTCCGCGTCCGTCCCGATGTTCACTTTTTGGGAACGGCACAATCCAGGCTTGGAGAACATGGCCGCATGGATGTCTGGCAGCAACTTGAACCTCAACGGCGGCTACGATGCCGAAGTGGTCGCCGCGACGCGAGCTTCGAGGAACTACTTCCCGCTGTTCGGCGCGCGCCCGATTTTGGGCAGAACCTTCGCTGCGGAGGAAGATCGACCCGGAGGCCCGCCAGTAGCGGTGATGAGCTACGGTTTATGGCAGCGGAGGTTCGGCGGCGATTCCTCGATTTTGCGTCACACCGTCCGGCTGGGCGGCGCAACGTATGCGGTGGTGGGTGTACTCTCACCAGGCTTCACAGCGTACCCTCCATGCGACATCTGGCTTCCGTTGCAGGCAAACCCCCAAAGTACCGATCAGGCGCATGTGCTCCACGTCGGCGCGCGCCAGCCCCGCGACATGAGCCTTGCGCAAGCCTCCGCGAAAATGGCGGTTGTGGGCAAGCAGTTCGTGCAGTCGTCGTCCAATCCGATTGTGGGCAACGACGACCAGATCCAGGCCACGCGGTTACAGGATCAGCTTACCGGTAATGTGAGGCCGGCGATGATGATTCTGACCGGCGCTGTGGGTCTGGTGCTGATGATTGCCTGCGTGAATGTCGCGAACCTGCTGCTGGCGCGCGCCGCCGGCCGGCAAAGGGAGATCGCGATCCGGACGGCGCTTGGAGCGACGCGAGGCCGCATTATCCGGAGCCTGCTTACGGAAAGCTTTCTTTTGGCCTTCGCAGGCGGAGTGTCGGGCCTGGTGCTGGGGTGGTGTGGAGTCCGCGCACTGGTTCGTCTGGCGCCGGCCGATCTTCCGCGAGTGCAGGAGATCACAGTGTTCGATCCACGGGTAGCGGCATTCGCGGTGTTTCTGGCCGCCATGACCGGACTGCTATTCGGCTTGTTCCCCGCGCTACAGTCCGCGCGCAGCGATCTGGGGTCAGTGCTCAAAACGCGGAGCCGTGCCAGGAGCGTCCTCGTAAGCGCCGAAGTGGCGATCGCGCTGGTCCTGTTATGCGGCGCCGCCCTGCTGATTCGCAGTTTAGCCGCCATGCACGCTGTGAACCTGGGCTTCGACCCGCATGACCTCCTCACAATAGACGTGTCTCTGGCCGGTCCGGGTTATGCAAGTGGAGTTGCGGTGGATCGGCTCGGCCGCGAGTTCGTCGACCGAGTCGAGCGGCTTCCAGGCATCGAGTCGGCCGCTTTAGCCAGCGCGCTTCCCCTCGAGGGGGGACAGGATATGTTATTCACGATTCCCGGCAGGCAGCCCCTCAAGGGTTACCATTTCACGGGCGATGTCCAGTGGCTAATCGTATCGTCACACTACTTCCAGGTGCTACGGATACCGCTGATCGCCGGGAGGTATTTGGGCGAGACGGAAACCCGACGCACGGTGGTCATCAGCCAGACCATGGCTCGCCGATACTGGCCGAACGGCAACCCTGTCGGCCAGACGATTGTGATTGGACCGGGCTTGGGTCCGGGATACGATGCGGGCGCCACGGAGATTGTTGGTGTGGTGAGCGATGTGCCGTGGCGTCTAAACGTGGAGCCCGCGCCCATAATGTATCAAGCCCCCTCGCAGGTTCTGGACGCCGCTATGGCGCTGGTCAACCGGCTGCAACCGGCGGGCGTTCTGATTCGGGCTCACAAAGGCGTCGAGCCGATGAGCCTCGGTCGCGTTGCTCGGCAGCTCTTGCTCGAAAGCGATCAACTTCCGGCGTCGAAGACTCGCACCATGGACCAGGTAAGCACGGACTCTACCGCGCGCCAGAATTTCAATCTGCTGCTCCTCGGGTCGTTCGCGGCTATCGCTCTTGTGCTCGCGGCGGTCGGAGTCTACGGTGTAATGTCCTACAGCGTGGAGCAGCGGACGCACGAGATAGGTATTCGCTCCGCTTTGGGTGCGAGGCATCGCGATGTCGTCCATATGGTGCTGGCCCAAGCGGCGCGAATGGCGACAGCGGGTGTGGCCGTCGGCCTCGCAGCATCGTTCGGACTCACGAGGCTGCTAAGGGCCGAGTTGTTTGGCGTCACGCCGTCGGATCCGTTGACGTTCACAGTGGCAGCGTTTGTACTGCTGGCGATTGCGCTGATGGCCGCCTGCGTGCCCGCGCTCCGGGCCGTCCGCGTTGATCCTCTTGTGGCGCTGCGGCACGAATAGCTCGTGCGATGAGATTCAAATAGCTGGCCAACGGAGCGCAGGCTCACCAACGCATAACTAAGATACCGAGGACTGCGCCTGGTGGTCCGCACTGGAGAAAGCGGACTTCTTGAACATCACGCATCCGAGGTCCGCCTCGCGTCACGTTGACGGTAAACGGCCTCTACTGAGGTCTGGCTGGATACCGGGATCGGTCCTCCCTGACGCCGTAGTGTAGAGCGGCGCGCTCCGGCTCCAGGATTTCGCGCGAGCGTCATTCGCTATTATCGGTAGGGGTCCGGCCAGCCTGTCCGTAATTGCTTTAGCCGTTCGACTCCAAGCCATATAGAAGCAGCCGTGCTCCGCCATATCTCGCAGGTTGGAGCGACTCCAGTTCCGGCAACGCTGCTGCGCCTCCGCCTACTGAACCGCTATAGTCGCATTGCTCTGGTCAGTTTCCAACTTCCATTCTGCGGTGCTTGCGGGCTCCTTGCTTGACCTGGAACTACGAAACTGCTATAGTTCCACCAATTTACTCAGACACAAACCGGAGGGATGCGATGCGTTCTCGGCTCGTCCCTTTATTGTTGTTGCCTGCCTCATTGTTCGAGATCGGTTGTTCACAAAGAAAAGCCGCCCTTGAAACCGCTCCTGGGCCGATAGATATTAGCGGCTACTGGATGGACAGCCAGACGCCAGGAGCCAATACGTATCACATCACCCAGAACGGCAACAACTTGACAAGCGACGACAGCATATATGGTCATGCAGTCGGCCATTTCACCAGTCTTAGTGCCCACACTGGGAACATTGTGTTGACTTGGAAGAGTGCTACGTGGACTGCACTGGTTAGCACAGACCTTATGGATTGGAGCAATAACAAGGGTTGGTGGCGGGAAGGCGCTGTGCGAACAGCTTCCGGGTTTGTGGATGCAAATGCCGGGCAGGCCAACGGTTTCACCGATCCGGACTGTTACCCCGCAGGTGGAGCACAGTGTGGCATCATTTGGGTAAATATCCCGCCTGCTGGGCCGAGCGGGTCGATCCAGATATTAAGTTACTACGCTGGTTATTCGGGCCCCCTAGGTTCAGGAAGTTGCAACGGATACGCGGGAGGAGCATGGCTTTGCGATCATGACTGTAAGTTCGAAGGTTTAATGTTCTTCAACCAGCCCGACAAGACCACAACCGCCAAGATTCGGTTCAAGAACTGGGCAAGTCTTTACCAAAGGGGAACATTCTCAGTGCAATACTGGGCGTGGTCGGGCCGATGAGCCGCTGCAAGAATCCGACTCTAATTGTCGCAGCTCAACTTGTCTCGCACCCGCATATATGTCTCAAAGTCCTTGGCTACAAGGAGGCGACGCCTTGAAGAGAAAATGGGCATGGATGATCTTGGGTGCTGTGGTTCTGGCCATGGTGCTCTTCCTCGCGGCTCTTCGACTTCAACATAGAAGGAGTCTCGCTGGAATCCCACAGTGTGATGCATGTTATGCGCAAGCTGCCTCGACCAGGGTTCAGTGCATATCCAATGCTTGTGTAAGTACAAGTGGTCAGCCGAACGGCGGATCGTGTCAGGGTTCACAGGACGTCAATCGATTTAACAACCTTGTACAACTGTGCTATGCACAAGAGAAGTCTTCAGACGAACTGTGCAACCGCATTTACGGTTGCACCGGAGGCAAGTGACGGACCATTATAGAATGGTGTGGTCGGAGCAATTCGTTGAAGGTGAGCGGGATGGTTTGCCTAAGAAGTTGGCTCCGCCGCGGAAGACCTCGGAGGAAGGTTCGAAGAAATTTGGGTGACGCCTGCGAATACCTTTCCGCAAAGTACGCCACTTATCCTGAGGTAGGGCAGGAAAATCTTGAACTTGCCATGTAGAAGAGGCCACCCGTCATGACCGTGGAGCCAACGACATTAGACTGCAACCTTTCCGGAAACCATATAACGTGGCCATTTGCCTTCGGTACGTGTTGCCGACTACACGGGAGTTGGGCCAGACTTCGTTCAAAATGAGGCCCAGGGCGGGGTGTGGTCCTACGCTGCCTCCTCAATGATCCTATTGGGGTCAGTGCACCATCGGCGGCGCCACCGTCCCATCGGACCATGTGCCAACCGGGACCATCAGAATAGTCACCCGTTCTTCAGGATCATCTATCGCCAGAACCGGCGAGCCCGGCAGATTGGCTCCCCAGCTTTGGATAGGGAGCCTTCTGCGCCTGTGCTCGCGACTGAGAAGTTGCGCCCGGTATGACAACCAGAACTAGGAATGCTAAAGCGATGAGATTGCTGTTCCTCATCGCTTTCCAGTATACGCATATTCTGTGTCGGGTTTCGGCACGCCGTTCTCAGGATCGCGTGCCGAAAGTGACGGGCATTTCGGGTGTTGCAGCGTGAGCTTTCGGCGAGCCTGCGCGGCATAGTGCCAGGTGGCGCCCTTATCGCGCTAGGTTAGCGGACAAAGCCACAGGAGTCCCGGCCGGGGGATGCAGGCGCAACCAAGCATCCGGCTGGAACTGGCTTGCCGCGATGGGCTGAACGTCATTCACACTTTATAAACCGAGGATGACCTTTACAACCCTCCCGCTAAGCCGGAAACTGAAGTCATGGCCAAACCGCTATCCGACTTGGAAGCAGTTGTCCTGTGCCGCACTCATCAGCCTTCCCACGATGAGATGCGCCAGATTATTCAATGGGCTTCGGCCAATCCCACACCGGACAAACTCGCGCCCATGCTGGTGTTGTTCACGCGACACTACGCGTCCTCGCAGTACGAGGTGCTCAACGAACTTTACGACGCATTGGCGCGGTGTGCCGCCTTGGACGCGACGGCGCTCTGGGAGTGCGTGAACGGAGACTACGATACAGGCCGCGTCGGAGCGGCACTTCAGGTACTGTACCGGATCGGCGCAGAGACATCGTGTTCAGTGTGCCATCTTGATCAGCGTGAGTTGGCGGCGTATGAGGCGCGGCGTTCCACTTGGCCTGCAGGGCGCGACCAGCTTCCGATCGCTGCGGGGACGGTGGATCTGTGGGATGAGGAGGCGCACTCTATCTGCCGTTCCTTCCACCCAACACTCGCCGACATGCGGCGGGTGCTTGACTGGGCGCTGGCGGATCCTTCGCCAGAAAAGGCTGCGTACATACTTATTCTTCAAACGGAGAATTTTGCCTTCGCGAACCACTTCCATGAGCGGATGATCGCGGCGCTCACGGCTTGTGCGGCTGCCGATCCAGCACCGCTGCTCCGGACGATCGCCGAAGATTATGAGCCGCACCGCATCTGGGCGGCCACCAGCGCGTTGTTGGCCATCGCGTCACCGGGAATCTTCGCGAGGTTGGTAGCCCTGACTTCGGAAGCCATCGGTTGGATGGCGCGTGACGACATCACCGCGGCTGCAACGCGGCGTCATATCCGCATTCCCGACGAAGCGCGAGGCCTCTCGGAACGAGATCGAGCCTTTGAGCCGCATCCGGATCTGGAACGGAGAAAGCAGTGCTGGCCGAAAGAGCTCGATCGTCTGGCACGCGAACCACGCCGCCACACGATAGACGGCGGGCGTCCCGAGACCACGTACTCAACAGGGGTCACGCAACTAACAGTATCGCTGGAACGTATTCGCGTATGGGGCGAAGCCAACAATCGGAACATCGCGTGCAACCTCAATCCCGGACTCACTCAGGAGCAGATTCTCGAACTCGCTTCCCAACTGCCCCGTCCGCTGCCCGCAGAGATCTGTGAACTCTATCGCTGGCGGGATGGCTCATCCACCTGGAGTTGTCTAGATGTCTGGAGGCCGTTTCGTTCGCTGGCTGAAGTGATCGAACGCTACCACGAGGAGACAGAATTCGCGCGGGATAACCCCGAATGCTGGCAGCCTGACTGGCTGCCGCTGTTCGACGAAGGGAAATCGAAAGTGATCGTAGTGCTGCCCGAACGGGCCTCGCCAACGGGGCTGATCTACGAGTATTACACCGAAGAGGGGATCGATTCCAATCTCCAATACCCAAGCTTGACGGTCATGATGGCAGTTCACGCCGAAGCATACGAGGAACTGGGCGAGGTGGCGGAACACGATTGGTTCGACGCTGCCAGCGCGGCTGTCGAGCGCGGTCGCCGACGCCGTGGCCTGCTATCACCAGATCGCTGACCACGCACTGCGTGCCTGGCCAAGAACGTTAGCCGATTTGGTGTTTTGGGAAGGCCGTTTGGCGGCCACTTCGAGAACATCTCTTCTGCCCGGCCGAACACGATCCTTTTCGGCCAGGAAAGAATCATGATATTACGCCGCTGTGGGCGTGGCGAGCCGGGCCAGCGTCTCGCGGTAGTTCCAGGGCATCCACTCCGACGGGCTTCGCTTCAACTCTTCGGCGTGCCGCTGCAACTCGGTCAGATAGTCGAACGGATTGGCTCCGTTCAGTTCGCAGGTATGGATCAGGCTCATGAACAGATCGCCTACTCTGGCGCCATTCAGCGTCTTGTAGA
>CAZFOP010000092.1:0-10352 GCA_964520085.1 uncultured Solibacteraceae bacterium
CACATCCAGCGGCGCGGCAGAAGAAAGCACTTCCTTTCCGCTTAGCAGCACACGCACCGTCAACCGGTAGTCGGCCACCACCGTGATTGCGCGCACGTCTCCGCCATATTCGACGCTGGACTCTTCCCAGAGGCCCTCGGGATGGCGACCCGGGCGCGCCTGCACGGGCGGCACCTTGCTTAGTCCCGGCGAGTCGTTGTAGCGAACCGCCAGCCGCGCCTTGCCGCCGCCGGCTTGCACCGTGAAGCCGCCGCAGGGGCCAGTGAAGATCCATCGCAACTCCGCCTTTTCGCCCTTCCACGCGTCGATCTCGACGGTCCGCTCAAACAGCGCGGGCAGCCATTCGGCGAAGTACTTCCGCGGAGGGCCCGGCACGGTCCACTTGGTCCGCGGCGACGGAGTGCCGGGAAATTCGAACCGATCGCCGCCGTCCAGCGACCCCTTCCACACCGGTAGTTCCACCTTGGCCGGACCAGCTTGGTCGCCGCGTTCCTGTGCCGCCAGTGCCGTTGCCGAAAGCACGGCTCCCGAAAATGTCCGCCGTGAAAGCTTCATTGTGAAACCTCCTGCTGCGCTCGCCCCGCATCCCACTGGTGAAGGATCGGAGCGCGCAGATCCACGATTATAGTGTCTTTCTCGGGTCGCCGAACCACAGGGCGAAATCGGAACATTGCTTGGATTGCGGCGAAAACCAGGAATGGGCCGTTCGCGCTCGCTTGGCTCGGGATTGATCGCTGCATGTTTGCGCCATGTTCTTCACCGCAAACTCAGACTACCTGGAATCTGCGGCGCTAATTCACGACTAAAGTTCGAGGGCGCCATTGCCGATCACTGTCATCGGAGCAACTTGGCGATTCGTCGAGCACTGGCCCGGCGAGTATGCCAACCGCTCCCGTGGAGAACTGCTATGCGATACTTGACGAAGTTGTTTGTGGCCGCACTCGCATTCGGAGCGTTCGCCGGAGTTCCGTGTCGGGCCCAGGATTTGAATTCATACTCTCGCGCCGATTCTTGGTGGTGGGTTACGAGCGGGGTCACGATGCAGATGGCGGGGAGTTTTGGCGACTGGGCAACCAGTTGGAAACAGCCGGAAGGAAACCAGTTGCTCGCGGATTCCTCCGGGGCGTACGCAGGTAGATTCTATCGTACGGGTACGGTGCGGAAGGGCTTGCTCAGCGGGGGCATGGCCCTGGTGAGCTACGTGGTGGCCTGGAGGTTTCCGAGGGCCCGCAAGTTTGTCGGCGTTTTCAATATGTCGGTGGGTGCAGGCTACGCCGCGGCGGCAGTAAGGAATATCGAAGAGAATCCATATTACAAGCCATGAGTTGCGCGGGCGGCGCTGTGGCCATCTCACTCCTGGCTCGCCGACCGACCGGACGCAGGATCAGGGCATGAGCCGCACGGGCTCGCTGCCACGTGGCGATCTGCCACCATTGCCGCTTATGGGCCCCCGACGCCAGGTTTTCGATGCGCATGAAAGGTGCCCCCGGCCACCCCCGCAAGGGCCGCCCCACCAATGCTCCGCCCTACTCGTAGCGGTAGAGCAGCACCCGCAGAATGGTATTCGGGCGCAGCCCCAGGATCTCGCCCTGGCCTATGTCGTCGCCGCCAAGTTGACGGATGATCGTCCATTTGCCGTCGACGAACTTGCCTTCTTGCACGATCCCGAGTCCGACCGTCGCCGGCCCAGGCGTGTTCGCGGCGAATTCGAAGCGGATGCCGCCTCCGCCCAGGTAGAATTCGTCCGGTCCGGACGCCACCACAATGGCGGCCGCCTGCATCGGAGTTGGACCGCCGTCTGGTGGCCTCGCCGCGGCCTGCGCTAGCGCGGCTGGCTGCGCCGGAACGCCAATTTGGACCGGCGGCGGCGGTTGCGCCGGCGGCGGCGCAATCGGAATGCGGTGCCTTCCCACGTAGTGCGCCGTCAGCGTGTAGTTTCCGAGCTTGAATTGCGCGGGTGCATCGCCCTCGTTCAGCCGCAAGGCTGTAATCGTGTCCTTCCCCTGGTGGGCCGCGATCACCGGTTCCATGCGGGCAATCAGGCTGTAGGTAGCGGCCAGCTCTGTATCCGCACCCACGCCCATCTCGATGAAGAAAGGCGAGTAGCCGATCGCATTGTACTTGCCGAATGCCACCAGTGCGTTCGCCGCGCCGCGGCCGGTTTCCGGTATGAACAACGGATTGCCGTTTCGGGTGAACCGCTCGCACACTTGGTCGAAGTATTCCAGGTAAAGGTCGGGCGCCAGGATGTCGATGGCCGGCGCCCCGGCGCGCCATATGTCGTGTACCTGCGGCAGCGGGCCGCCGCTCGGATAAGTCCCCGGCCAGGCCATCTCCGGCTGTTGCAGCCACCCGTTCACGTACATCGGAATGTCGTACTCCGACTTTCCCGCTGCGGTCACCCTGTCCACATATCTGGCGTAATTCCAGGCCATGAAGATCTCGTCGACGGGCCAGTGGAGCTTGCGCCAGCCCGTCTCGTGCTCATCTTTGCTCATCGGTGGGCTGTTGGTCTGGATGGGCATCTCCACGCTGTCCGGTTTGCCCGGTCCGAATACTTCTTCCCATGTGCCGGCAGTCTTGAACCCGTTGGCCGCCCAAACCTCGCGCAGTTCCGGGGCGAGCGTGTCACGGTGTTTCTGCAGGTAATCCATCAGCGCCTTGGGAACAGGGCCGGCAAACGCTTTGTTCGCCACCGCGGATCGGTCGCGCGAATCGCGCAGCACGCCCACTTCGTTTTCCACCTGCATCATGAGCACGGTGTGCAGTTGGCCGTCCACTTCCCTGATGTGCCGCATCAGGGCTCGAAAGGCGTGCGCGTCCGCATCGCGGCTCGCATCGCCGAACGTGCTGAGCAACTCGATCCTCTTGTCCCCTTGGATGCGGATGCGTGGGAACCGCTGGAAGTCTTTCTTCACCCAGTAGGGGGCGTAACTGGAAAGCCCGTTCTTCCAGCTTCCGAACCACAGGAAAACCAGCTTCAGATGATTGCTCCTGGCCTGTTCGATAAGACCATCCACCAGCGTGAATTCGAATCTGCCTTCCTCGGGTTCCACTTGCGCCCAGGATACGGCCGCCAGCACGCAGTTGAGGTTGCCGTCCACGAGCCGTTGCCAAATGGGCTGCACGTTCTCCAGGCTGCTGGCAGTATTGTTGCCCAACTCACCCGCCAGCGCTAGAAACGGCTTTCCATCCACGATCAACTGGGTTGCCGTGCCCTGATTCCGCAGGTGCGGAATGTCGGAAGCGGTCTCGGCGTAAGCTCCGGCCGCGGCCGCGATGGCGTAACTGGCCACCGCGAATCCGGCAATCGTTGTCCGTTTCATTGTTCGCTCCGTTACCCGCGTCGTCCATCCCGGCGCCGGCCGAAAGAAAGAATCGGCACCAACTGGAATTGTCTCGCATTTCTGCGCGTCGTGCGCGGCGGCGAGCAAGGGGTGGGGGCACACGACATGAATGTGGAGCGAACGCTGGTCTCGTCGCAGGCTGTTCGTCTGCCCAGTTCCAGGGCTTCGCCGAGCTATCTCCCTCCCCTTGGCTCTCAAAGCCATAAAGAACTCCTGGCGAGCCACGGACGAGCACCGGCCAACACTAATAAGATTTTCAGCCGGGCGCCTTTCGACGCTGCCTGCGGATTCAGGCCTTCAGCAAGACAGCTTCGCTCCACCGGTGTTACCCCGCCTCTTCGCTACCTATGGGGCACTCCGAATCCCGATGAACTGCTGTTATTGATACAAGCCAGCCGACCGCTAGAAGTGAGACAGACGATCAAGTGAACCGCAGTCCCATCGAGCGCCTTCTCCACTCAGAGGTGTCCGCTAGCAAAAGGAACATCGACACTGAAGAACTTCTGATGGTTTCCTGACGGGCCGCGGAGGGACTTCTCCTGGAGGAAATCACTTCTCAGTCGGCGAGCGCCTTCTTCGCACACAATATCGTCATTCAGAACAATTCGCGAGTCATTACGATTAGCCATCTGGCTTGAGGTGAAGCCGGTCTTTTGATAACTCTCGATGGCCCTTTGGGGCTAGTCCAATACGCCGTGACCGGGCTACCGTCGACTGGACGAGTCCACTTCAGCGGCTGTAAAGAACGCAGTCCGCAGTACTTAGCTTCGCCACTGTCTCACGTCTCGGTTTTTGGTCGCAATCGCGCACGGTAAAGAGTGCCGCCGCTAACATATTCTCATTCGGCTCTGGAAGGTATATACTCTGAATGGATGTTTGGCAAGGCCAAGGAACCGCGCCAATGACGATCCTATTATCGCGAGCTTCGACGCAACGCAGCCTACTTGAGCGACTGTTGGAAGCGCCGGCTGTTCCTGTGTCGATCCTAAGTGACATCCCGGGTGACGAGAGGTAACATATGGGCGCCGCGAGACAACTCGGTCTGGATCATCGTCTAGATACTTACTTCGCCACGCTCCGCGCATCATCTCTGAAGGAGACACTGAAGCGTGGCGCCGGGAATTGGCAGATCTATGCGGCGGTTACCGGCTCGGCCATGGCGATGGTGACAAGCGCCTCGGCATCAATCATCGGCGCCGGTGTCCGGGACATCACTGTGGAAGCCATCGCAAGTGTCCTGGCCGCCAAGCAGAATCGCAGCAGCTCTAAGAGCATGCCATTGATTCACGCTGTCCGGTCGGCCATGGCCAGGCAAGATGCCGGAGTGAAATCCTACCATGGCGCAGGCTTGCGGGCTGGTCGCGCGAGCCAGGCGCAGGCCCCTACCATTTCGCCCGGTGGCATCGTTCCTCTTTGCGGCACTTTGAGCGTTATTCAGCCCGGTGAATGGGTATCGATTTTCGGGAGCAACCTCGCCAGCATAACCGCCATCTGGAATGGCGACTTTCCCACTTCGTTGGGCGGCACTAAGGTTGAGATCGACGGTAAAGCCGCGTATCTCCAATTTGTCAGTCCTGGGCAGATCAACTTACAAGCGCCGGATGACACGGCGACAGGTCCGGTACCCGTGGTTGTGACCACTGCCGCAGGCACCGTAACAGCGACTGTAACTCTAAGCGAGTTTGCCCCTTCGTTTGACTTATTCGACACGAGACATGTGGCTGGAATCATTCTCCGGTCGAATGGTACGGGAGCGTACGGTAACGGAGCTTACGATATCCTTGGCCCGACCGGGAGTTCGCTTGGCTTTCCAACGGTGGCCGCACAGGCAGGCGACAGCGTTGAGCTGTATGCCGTCGGGTTAGGGCCGACCAATCCCGGCGTCGCGGCCGGGCAGGCGTTTGCCGGTGCTGCGCCAACGAACAACAAGGTCACCCTTTACATCAATAATGTCGCCGTCAAAACGAAGTTCGTTGGATTGTCCAGCGCTGGTCTTTATCAGATCAACCTTGTCGTTCCGTCCGGGCTTGGCGAGGGAGACGTCCCCATTCAGGCGATCGTCGGCGGAATGCAAACCCAATCGGGTGCGGTGTTCTCGCTGCGGCACCCGGAGACTGGCGGTGGTTCGAGCTGGGTCGGGGGCGGAACGACGGGCGGAGCCGGTGGCGGGACAGGCGGTGGAGCGGGATTCGGATCGGGCGGCGGAGCTGGTGGCGGAACAGGCGGTGGATCGAATGGTGGAACGGGCGGCGGAGCCGGTGGCGGATCGGATGGTGGAACGGGCGGAGGAGGAGGCGGTGGGACCGGCGGTGGATCGGATGGTGGGACAGCGGGCGCATTGCTTCCAATTCCACGCAGCGGGATGCCGTATCAGCCCAGACTGCGATTCGCGCCAACCACGAGTGATGTCGAATCGGTTAGGGAGGGTTAGTTCCATGGTCTCCAAGGGAATGTTGCGGTTGATCGCGGCAGGCGGACTATCGCTTGCGACCTTTGGCCAAAGCGCACCGAGAATAGCGCCCATACCAAGCGATCCTCTCGAACTGATCACCCGTCAAATCCAGGTCGTCGACACACCCGCACGCCGCGAAGCCGTCCTTCAGCTTCTGGCCCGCGCGCGCGACAGTTACGCCTTGCGAAAGTCGGGCCGCGCCTACGATCTCAAGGTCATGTTTACGGTAGACTCAGGCGGTCAAACGGAATACGACGGCGCCTGGGAGATGGAGGATGTGTTCGATCCCCACCTGGGGCTCCGCTGGACGGCGAAAGCCGGGAGCGGATTCGCTACTGCGCAGATCTCCGCAAAAAAGATGTTTTACGGAGACGGGACAGCGAGCATAATTCCACTCCGATTGCACGAGGCGCGTGCGGCGTTGTTGGGCCCGATTCCATCTGCGTCGAATGTTGCTCACGACTCGATCCGAACTTCAACCGCTACCTTCCACGGCGCACAAGTTACCTGCATTCTGCTCTCCGCTTCAGCAAGCGCCGCGGCGGCGACGCCTGGACGAGGGTGGGAGGAAACCGAGGATTGCATCGATCCGCAAACCGGGCTGCTTCAGGTGCAGTCGCAAGTGCCCGGACGCTACTACGCTTACGACTATTCGAACGCCCCACAGCTTGGCAGTTTCCAGTTGCCTCGAACGGTGAAGATAACCGAGGCCGGCAAGATCGTATCGGAGATCTCCGTGGAGAGCCTGAGCGAACTCCCCGCCGCCGACCCAAGCCTGTTTGTGCCCAGCGATCGGATGAAGGCGAATGGACCGGCGATCGCGATGGCGGGAGCGCAGAAGATCTCGCTCGATTCTGGACTGGGCCCGGTCACTTCTAACGCGATTGTCCGGCCAGTCTGTGTGTTCGGCCTCGTCACGCCAACGGGGCAGCTCGTCGAAGCGCACTCGTTACAGCCGTCCGATCCGAACAGTCCGGCGGCTGTCGAAGCTGCAAAACGGATGAACTTCTTCAACCCGGCGCCACGCGGAGCACGGCCTCAGCAGCACTTTGTATTTGTCATCGACAAGTTCGCTGTTTCACAATAGACACGAGGTCGATCCAGTTTCGGTGCGGGAGCAGGCGCCAGCCCCGCGCCGTTCACAGCTAGCCGGCTTATGCCACGTTTCAGCGGGAGATGGTCCGGATGCAACGGTGCATAGTTCAAAGTAGGCGCTGCTCGGACCGGGTATCCGCTCCATGACCCCGCGTAAAGTTCTCCTGATCGGCTGGGATGCCGCCGACTGGAAGGTCATCCATCCGCTCATGGACGCCGGCAAGATGCCCAACGTCCAGCGCCTCGTCGAAAACGGCGCCACGGGGCAGATCGCCACGCTCCATCCGCCGCTCTCGCCAATGCTGTGGACTTCCATTGCCACTGGAAAGCGCCCGTTCCAGCACGGCATCCTCGGCTTCTCCGAACCGACGCCGGATGGACGCGGCGTGCAACCGGTCACGAACCTCTCGCGAAAATCGAAAGCTCTGTGGAACATCCTGAATCAGAACGATCTGCGCAGCGTCGTGATTGGCTGGTGGCCCAGCCATCCCGCCGAGCCGATCGACGGCGTCATGGTTTCCGACCATTACCACCGCGCCAGCGGGCCGCTCGACCAAGGCTGGCCCGTGCGGGCTCATGCGGTTCATCCGCCCGAGCTGACTGAGACGCTCGCCCAACTGCGCATGCATCCCGACCAACTGGTGCCACGGATGGTAGAGCCGTTCATTCCGCGCGCCAGAGAAATCGACCAGGATACGGATAAGCGCCTGGCCGGGTTCCTGCGGACGCTCGCGGAATGCGTCAGCATAAACTCGGCCGCGGTTTGGCTGATGGACAATCGGCCGTGGGATTTCTTCGCGGTCTACTATGACGCAATCGATCACTTCTGCCACGGGTTCATGAAGTATCATCCGCCGCGACAGTCCTGGATCGGGGAACGCGACTTCGATCTGTACCGCAACGTGGTCTCGATGGCGTACCAGTTTCACGACGAGATGTTGGGGACCCTGCTGCAGAAAGCCGGCGAGGACACGACTGTCATTCTGCTGTCGGATCATGGCTTCCATCCGGATCACCTGCGCCCCGCATCGATACCCGACATCCCCGCCGGGCCTGCGATCGAGCACAGCGACTTTGGCATCCTAGCCATCGGCGGGCCCGGCATCAAGATGGGCGAGTTGTTGCACGGGCCCACGGTGCTCGACGTCGCGCCCACAGTCCTGGCGTTGTACGGACTGCCGGTAGGCGAAGACATGGACGGCAAGGTGCTTTCGCAAGCCTTCGTGAAAACGCCGAAGGTCGCGGCCATTCCCAGTTGGGAGGAAGTTAGGGGCACGGATGGGCGGCATCCGGCGCATACGCGGCTGGATCCGGTGGCGGCGCAAGAAGCGTTGGAACAGATGATCGCGCTGGGATATATCGAACGGCCGGATGAGAATCGCGAAGTTGCGGTGGAGAAAACCATCCGGGAGCTGCGCTATAACCTCGGCGAAGCTTACCAGGATGGCGACAGGCACATCGAAGCGCACGAGATTTTCACCGAGCTCCATGCAGCCGATGCCGATGAACAACGCTTCGCCGTGAGGCTATTCGTTTCCTGCCAGGCACTGGGGATGCACGGGGAGATGCGGCGCATTGTCGACGACCTCGATGGCCGCCGGCGCGCGTTGTTTGAAGAGGCGAAAACCAAGATCGAGGCGTTGCGCAAAGTCACCTTCGAACGCGCCCAAGAGCAGAAGGAGGCCGCAACGAATCGCGACCGGGCGGAAGAAGCCGAGGCCGAACCCGAGTCGCTGCTCCACGAAGACGAGCGGCGCGAGCTCGTACGCTGGCGTAACCTGGCGCGCTTCCAGCCGCCGGTGGTCGACTACCTGAGAGCGCAGGTATTGACGGCGGAGAAGCGCTATGCGGAAGCGCTGGCCACGCTCGAACGGGTGACGGAAGCGCACTTGGTGCGACCGGGCCTGTTCTTACAGACGGCCGATCTGTATCTGCGCCTGGGCCGCTGGCGCGACGCGCAGCAGGTCTATGAAAAGGCGCTGGCGATCGATCCCGATGACGCGCATGCACATCTGGGCGTGTGCCGAATGGCTCTGCGGCGAAGGAACTTCAGCGTTGCCGCGCACTCGGCTCTCGATGCACTTCACAGGGTTTATCATTATCCGGAAGCCCATTTTCTACTGGGACGCGCGTTAGCGGGAATGCAGGAATACGAACGGGCGGCCGAGGCGTTCCGCGCGGCTATTTCCTTCAACCCGAATTTTCCGGAAGCGCACGTACGACTCGCCGCGTTGCTCGAGAAGCATCTCGGCGACGCTGAAACCGCGCGCGAGCACAGGCGCCTTGCGCTCCGTATGAGGAGGCGCCGGACCGCGCGACCGGCACGTCCGTCCATGGCTGAGAGAGTGGAGATCGCTGCCGCGGTTTCCGCTTTACCCGATACACCCTTCACGGCCGAGACGGCGCAGATGCCTCCGCTTGAGGAGTCCCTCATCGTTGTGACCGGCTTACCGCGCTCGGGGACATCCATGCTGATGCAGATGCTGGCCGCCGGTGGCATGGGCGTCCTCTCGGACGGAGTGCGCCCAGCGGATGAAGACAACCCGCGCGGTTATCTCGAATATGAGCCAGTGAAGAATCTGTTGAAAGATTCGAAATGGCTGTTTGGGGCGCAGGGAAGAGTGATCAAGGTTGTCGCACCGCTGCTGGCCGCTTTGCCGCCAAGTCTGGCCTGCCGCGTGATCCTCAGCCAGCGCGATCTCGACGAGGTGCTCGATTCGCAGGACCGCATGTTGGTAAGCCGCAATCGGCCGCTGGCAGCGACGCCGCAGCGCCGGCGGATGCTGAGAGACGAATACGCGCGCACGCTTGGCCGCGTGAAAGCGATGTTGACACGGCGTCCAAACACGCAACTGCTGGTGATAGAACACGGCAATGCGATTTCAGATCCGCTCGCTACTGCCGGGAAGGTGAATCGATTTCTGGGTGGCGGGCTTGACGTGGCGAAGATGGCGGCTGCGATCGACCCCACTCTCCACCGGAATCGTGCGGGCAATTCCAGTTAGATCGGAACAAATCCTCCTCCGCCGGATCTCTACAATCCCAAAATGGTCAGCCGATGATTTTCAGATCTCCGCCATCGTAGAATAGATTACGAATGACTCCCCGCAACTTCGTTCCGGCCCTCGCTCTCATTCTCGTCGCGCTGTCTCCACTGGCGGCGCAGCAGCAGCCATTCTCCGGAACTCCCGGCCTGCTCGAATCGGTCGAGCGCCTCAACCAGCTCGGCAGCGTCCTCATGATCGCCGCTCACCCCGATGATGAGCGTACCGGCGTGCTGGCCTACTTCGCGCGCGGACGCCACATGCGCACCGCTTATCTCTCTCTCACCCGCGGCGAGGGCGGCCAGAACCTGATCGGCCCCGAACAGAGCGCGGCGCTCGGTGTCATTCGCACGCAGGAGCTGCTGGCCGCGCGCAAGATCGATGGCGCCGAGCAGTTCTTCACCCGCGCCATCG
>CAZFOP010000093.1:0-10349 GCA_964520085.1 uncultured Solibacteraceae bacterium
GCCGACCTGCTCCCAACCGCCCCGAGAGTCAATGCGGCCGGGACCACACGCTTACGGCGCTCCGTGGGGAGTCCGCAGGGATGGACACGGCACGCGATTCCCGCCGGGAGATTACCATTGCGGAATATCGGGCGGCTGATCGCCCTGGATTAGCGCTGCGACGCGGCCAGCTATGTTGCGCGCATCGAAATTCCGGATCACCCAATCGGAACACTGCCGCGGGCCACGCGGCAGAGAGAGGAAGCGAAGGATACCATCCTGAACCTCGCGGGGCGGCGCATCATTCGGGATAATCACGTGCTGAATCCCGGACTGCTCGATCAGCCGCGCCGTCGGAGATCCGTCGGCGGTGAACGTGAGTATGGGCCTGCCAATCCGAAGGTAGTCGAACACCTTGGAGGGCAACTGGAGCTTCGTGTTGTGCGGCGCGGTGATGTCCAGTACGAGCAGGAAATCCGCCTCTTCGGTATACCGGAGCGCCTGCTGACGCGGCACATAATCGTTTCGCACAGTGACGAATCCGGACTTACACAGGAATTCGAACTGCTCCGGCCGGCGGACGGCGCTGAAATCGCCAAGGCCTAGGAACTCGACATGGAGCTGGCCCGGGCGGATTTGTCCCGCCTGGGCAAGTTCATACAGCGACTCGAAAAGCGCGTTCGGTATCCGGCCGCCATAGACGCCTCCTGCGTGCGCCAGAACCGGCGCGGAGCGCGGAGGCAGAGGCAGGGCGGCGATCGCCTCCTCCGGATCGTATCCGTTTGGAATCACGACACACTTGCTCGCATGTTGAGGATAGCGCTCGCGCCAGAGATCGCGTGCGGGTGCGGTGTTCGCGCCGAGATAATCCGCGGTGGCAAACAGAGATTGCTCGAAACGCCTCTCGTGAGGGACCAGCCATTTCGCGGAATTCCGGAGGGGGTTGCCGAGGAAGGGGTCGGTGAAATCGGCGATCCATGTCAGGGCAGGGAAGCGCCGTTTGATTCTGTATGCCCCCCAATGGCTCGCCATCGAGGGCGAAACCGAAATGACCGCGTCGAATCCGCCCGCCTGGATCAGGCGGCAGGCTTCTCCGATCCCATAAGCCCGGGCCCATGCGAATCCGTGTTCCCAGATACGCAACCTCGCCTGGATATGGAATTCCAGGCGGCAGAGTCCATAAGCGCACCGCTGAGCGAGCCGGCCGGCTGGAACGGAGTGCACATTGCCGCTCAGAGACGGCGCACCCAGACTCTCGCCAAAGAAGACGGAACTGGAGATCACGTGCGACTCCAGGCCGTACAGGGGCAGATAACGAAAAAACCAGGTAGGATGCTGGGTCACGGGCCCGTTCATGGGCGGAAAGTAGTAGCTGAAAACCAATGCCCTTCGCATCATCGGCAGGCCGCGTGTACGCGTAGTTTCCGCATCGAAATGTGCCCGCTCATGCAGCGGCCAGCTTAGTATAACGTACAGCCTTATGGGACGGCAGTCTTGTCACAAGTCTTGTCTCGGGCGTGTCGCTCATGCATTTTCCCCATTGACGAGTACCGGGACAAGCCTCCCGGCTTCAAGCGCGGCTCACCCCGGGTTGTGTGGACTGCGTCGATACCTACCGAGAAGTCCGCAACGGAGCGCGACCCTCGCCGGGTGAGACACCGCCGCCGATAGCTGTCCCGTCATTTCTCTGGCGCATCGCATCATGGCTTGGTAAAGTATTGGGCGAGGAAACTGACTTGCAACGCTTGCGTGCAATACTGAAAGCAGCCGGTTTACCGCTCCTCCTGCACCCCGTGCGTGGGTCGATTACTTGGGCATGCCAGCGCGGCCTTCTGTCGTCTGGGGTGCAGAGGTTCTTGCCATGGCGCTGGGTGCTGGAGCCGTTTACGATACACGGAGCTGGGTGGAAGTGCCGGTGGTTTCCCACCGAGTTCGACTCGGTGGGCCACCGCATATTCTGGTCTGGCCTGCGGGAGTGGGAAAAGGAGACCTCTCCCATAATCCTCGAGAATATCCGGCGCGCCCGCTGCTTCATTGACGTGGGCGCAAACTGCGGCATTTACACCGTTTTGGGTTGCACAGTTAACCCAAACGTCGCCGTTGTGGCTATCGAGCCCGTATCTGCGGTTTGCGCGGCGCTCGCAAACAACGTCACAAAGAATCGATTCGATTCCAGAGTGACGATCCTCAACGTCGCTCTTGGCGACTCGAATGGAACGGTCCGTTTTCATGAGGCGGAGGATTCGACCATGGGGAGTCTGGCAGTCGATGGATACCAGGGCCAACGCGGCAAGGTCATCCAGGTGAAGTGCAGAACGCTGGATTCGATTGTCGAGGAACTGAATATCGAGCCCGATTTCGTGAAGATCGACGTGGAAGGCTTCGAACATGCGGTCCTGAGCGGCGCCAGCCGGACCCTTAGTAAGTTTCGTCCGCGCATCGTGCTGGAAGCGAATCCCGGCGATCCTGGTACCGCAATAACGGAGATCCTGTCGAAGCACGGGTATGGATTTCAGATCATCACTGACAGCGGCCTGGAAAGGCGAAGCGAGATCGTTCCAGTCGAGGTCTATTGCAACTGGCTGTGCGTGCCGGCTGCCTGAAGCCGAACCGTCCGCTAGCGCGATCAGCTACGCACGCGGATCTCGCAATGGCCCTGGGGCGCGCCGTTCTTCAACGGGCGCTCGAGCTCGCGCCAGGCAGCCCCCGCTGGGCTCACAATTCAACTTCACTCGACGCGGCACCTCCGCGGCGCAGACCCTGAAGAAACCGGACATACCGGTTCAACTTCTCGCGATGAAAGATCCATAGGAATCCGACATAGGCCGCGCCTCCAACGGCCACCTGAACCGACAGCCTGGCTACAGCCGGCGCGTGACCGCCGCCAAACCCAATGTGGACGGCCAGAACCGCGGCCACCATCACCACGCATCCGGCCAGCGCCGGCAGCAACACGCCGAAGTAGTCGCGATATCGCATTCCGATCACGCCGAGCAACTTCACCGCCAACGGAAGAACCGTCAGCGGAGCCAAGATCAGCCAACTGGCGGCAACTGCACTGGTGCCCCAGCGGGACGCCACGACGAACGCCAGCGGCATGACCACGAAGGTGACGAGCGAAACGACCATGTTGAAACGGGTGTACCGGAGCGAGGTGAGCACCTGGCTGAACAGTGTGGCCAGGGTTCGAGCGCACATGAAAACGGCTAGCCAGCGGATCGGCCCTACGGCCGCGCTCCATTTTGGCCCTAACAACACGTGCACGGCTTCCGGCGCGACCACGGCCAGGCCGGCCAGCAGCGGGAAAACGCTCAGCGATAGGGACTCGCTGATGATGCGGAAATAGCGCGGCACCAATTCCCGGTCCTTTTGAACGCGCGCAAATAGTGGGCCCGTCACCCGCATCATCAGCAGCCCGACCTTCTCGGCGGGCGCATTGGCGAGCGACATCGCCATCTGATAGGCCCCCAGCGCGGCTCCGCCGAGGGTTCGGCCCACAATCACGGAATCCGCCATCGCGTACGCTGTGGACGCAATTCTGCTGATCGCCACATGCGCCCCCAGCCGCATCGGGGCCCGGATCTCGCTCCACCGCGGCCGCGCGAACGGCACCGGCTTCCAGTAGTAGTTCAGCGCGGCTCCCGCTACTCTGCCGGCGATCGCGCCTGCCACCAGCGACCAGTAGGCGAATCCCCTCAGCGCGCATCCCACGGTGACCGCCGCCTGCACCACAATGGTGACCGACTCGCCCACGGACAGGCGCCGGTAGTCGAGATCCCTTTCGAGCAGCCCGCTCGGGACCGATTGAAACCCGGTGACGACCAAGCCGAGGCTGTTGAATATCACCAGCAGCCGGAGTTGTTCGGAGCGGAAGAACGCGGCAATCAGCGGCGCGGCCAGTACCAGCAGACCGTATGCACCCACGCAGATCGCCAGGCAGGCGGTGTTCAACTGCGCCACTGTGCCGGCCTCCAACTCGGGCATCTGCACCACGGCTTGGCCCATGCCAAACTCGGCCAGCGTGCTGGTCAAAACGCCGATGATACCGGCCATGTTGACCAGGCCGAAGTCGGCCGGCGAAAGAAGACGCGCCGTGATCAGGGTAAATGTCCAGGTGAAGAACTGCGTGGTAAATTTGGCGCCCGCGGCCCAAGCGATGCCGCCCGCCAGCGCCTTATCCAGGCTGCGAACCGAGTGGGGTTGGGCCGTGCTCATGGACCGCCCCGGACGGTGGCCGCAACCATCGCGGTGAACCGTTTCACGTAAACCTGCTCGGTCAGTTGCGTGTGCGCGAATTCGTAGCCGTTGGCTCCCATTCGCCGGCGCAACTCGGGATCGGCCAGCAGTTCGCGGATGCGTTCCTCCAATTCGCGAATGTTGCCTTGCGGGACGACAAATCCGTTTTCCCCCTGGCGGATCAGGTCTGGAATCCCAGCTACATCGGAGCCGATCACGGGAACGCCAGCGGCCAACGCCTCAATCACCACCCTGGGCAACCCTTCACAACGAGACGGGTGTACCAGGACCAGGCAACGGCTGATGATTTGCAAGCTAATCGGATTCGCCGTCGCCCGAACCAGTTCGATCTGCTTCGAGTCGCCGGCCAGGGTTTGCAACTGCTCGCGCTCCGATAGCTGGTACCAGCCCAGTATCTTGAGTTTGACATCGGGAAAATCGGGAGCCAGCCGGCGGAATGCCTCGATCAACCTGTCGGCGCCCTTCAGGTACCAGGGCGATCCCACCATCAGCACGTACCGTTCTTCGCCGTCTTCGTGACGCGGGACCAGCGATACCGGAACAAACTCGTGAAACACCGATGTCTTCACTTTGCGGAGCAGCGGATAGCCAATGAGTTGAGCCGGGTAGAGAAGATGAACCCGGTCGGCCGCCCACAGGGACAGATGCAGGCACACATCGGAATAGAGCTTCATCAAGCGGTCGCGCATAGTCGGGCGTTCACGCTCGGTGATGTAGACCAAATGTGGTGTGGTCACGAGCTCGATGATTAGCTTCGCGCCGGTCAGGAGTTTCAACGCGGCTGCCAGCAGGCCGGTTGTCATGTGGGAGTAGGCGGCCACACAATCGAATGCTTGTTGCCGGTGGAGCTCGACACCCTTACGAAGATAGAACCATATCCGGGCCAGGCACGGCCGCAGCCGCCCGTCGGGGAACTGCGCCAAAAGAAAGTGATAGCGAAACCGTCCGGACACATAAACCGGGAAGGAACCTGGACCGAGCTCAGCGTCGACTTCTTCCGGCGTGCGGAACCAGGTCGGCTGCAAAACATCGCCTTCCAGCGTCTCCGACAGCAAATGAAAGCGATCGGTATGCTTGTCGAGCGAAGGCGGCACTTGCGTCGAATGGATATACAGGATTCGCATCTTGCCGGTTTGATCCGAGCTGCGTGTTCCCTCCCAGGGTACCCGATGACGCAGTTCGCGTGGGCTCCGGTTGGCTCCGCCAAATCCAGCGTGCGTCGGAACCGTGTGAACGCTCGAAACCCCGCGTCTGGCGGCAGGTTGGTGCAACCGGAATCGGGCCGAACGTTCCCGCACGAGCCCGGTTGACGTCCCAGGCAACCTTCGCTAACATCGACACGTTATGTTGACGGGTCTCCGCTTAGGGCCGTGGCGCATCTTGACAGTTGTTGCCTTGTTGCTGCTGCTGTTCTTCATGCGCTGGGCACCTCATGGCAGCCTGTCTGCCCTGACTGGCGACTCCAGCATAAACCTCTACATCGGCCAGCAGGTCAATAACGGCCTCACACCGTACGCGGATGCCTGGGAGGACAAGCCGCCGCTGATATTCTGGTTGAACGCGTTCGCTCTTCGGTTCACCCCTGGTTCGGCCCGAGGCATTGTCTGTCTGGCGTACCTGTTTGTGCTCGCATTTTTCATCGCTGCGTGGGCGGCGCTGCGACCCCAGGTTGGGAATTACCCGACGATGTTCGCGCTGCTCCTCGCAGTGAATCTCCTGCCGGAGGTGATGCTCTGCCCCAACATTACTGAGGTGTTTTCGCTTCCTTTTCAGGCGATTTCCTTTCTCCTGCTGTGTAGAGAGGCAGAAGATGGCTCGCAGCCCTATTACCCGGCACTGCAGGGACTGCTCGCGGCAGCCTTGTTCCAATTGCGTGCAAACAACACGGCTGTCATCGGGCTGTATATCATCGCGAGCGTATTCGAGCGCATTCGCCGCCGCGAGATTCGGCGGCTGGTGGTGAGCTTCGCCGTCTTCGTCGCCGCGTTTGCGATCGGGAATGTGGCGGTGTTGTGGACCATCATCGAACGAGGCTGCTTTCACCAGTACTGGGCTGCGGTGTTTCGGTTTGGCAGTCAGTACTCGACTATGCGACCGGCCATCATGCACGTATACGCAGTTTCGGTTGGCCTGTTGAAGATATCCCGCTTCGGTGGCAGTGTTATTGCCGGTGCAACGGCGGCGGTGGTGGTGGCGGCGCGGCCCTCCTGGACGAACTTCCGCGATCGCTTCGCGATGCTGGTATTGGCGCTGTTTGTGCTGGAGGTGGCGGGCTCAGCAGTGTCCGGGAGGGCCTATGAGCACTATTTCATAATGTGGCTTCTTCCGGTGACCGTGATGGCCGGGCTGTTCATTCAGAGGTGCAGCGATGCGATTGGCTTGCAACGATTTGCCGTGTGGTCATTTTGCGGCGCCTGCACGGTCTTATTGGCCGGGTCGGCGCTGGACAGCGCGAGGGAATTTGGAAACGCGGTGGTGAAGTTCAATGACCAGCAGGCCAACGTCGTGCGGTATGTTAGAGAACGAACCACACCTTCCGACCGCGTGTTCGCGTGGAACGGCTTCGGCGATCTGCCGTTTCGGCTGGGAAGAAGGCCAGCATCCCGGTTCTTTCATGCCGCGGCAATGTTGGACGTGCGGTCCTATCGTGCCCAAGCTACAGAAGCCCTCGGCGATGTGGAGCGAGTGGGCCCGAAGTTTATCCTCGAATATCGGCATGAGCCTGGAATGCTGCCGGGCATTTTTGCAGCGATTCCCGGCACGCCCGCGGAGCCGGCGTCCGGAGCCCCGGATTCTGGTGACAGCAGGGATGCGGCGATTTCCGGCACCACGGATTCCTGGGATACCGCGGCCCTAAGCGAGATCAAGAGCCGGCTGCGGGACCGCTACGAATCGGTCTACTCCGACGGATCCGGGGTTGGGGTCTACGAGCTAAAGCCGGCGCGCGGCTCGGAGCCGCACCGCGCCGTCAACTGACCGAAGCAGGTCCCTTCGCAAACCACACAAGAAGCCGGATGACAGCCTGAGAGGTGCCTATAGGAGTGGCGCCGCTGCCCGGGACCTTTTGTCGGAGGCGGTTATGATGCTCGGCCCGTTCGCTCTGTTGCAGGCGCTGTAGGCGCAAGGAGAAAGCAAAGCTCACGGTGTCGGTTCCACCGGTGCACGTTCCCCGCTACATTGCTCGGCTCATGTTCGTTTGACCAGGCGGCAGCGTACCACTGCGGTGGTAAACTCGCGGGTCAAGCGATTGTGAAAATGCCGGAGCTTCTTGATCGGAATCAGTTCGAGGCTGGCGACCTGTAGGGGACTGGCCGATATCAACCGCTCAAACCTGGCGATACTCATTTGATTGAGGCCGCCGGCCACCTCCCCGAATCGCGTGGCGCCATCCGTCTTGAACGTGGAGCGCCAACGGATGAGGGCCTTCTCCGAAAACATCAGATGCGCCCAGGGAAAAACGGAAAACAGATGGCCGCCCAATGGGTGATACCAGGTTGGTCCAAAGCTGACGAGCACCTCGCCTGCCGGGCGCAGGAGGGTGTCCATGATACGCAAGACTTCGGCGGGGTCGTCGAAATGCTCGAAAGCGTCCACGGATACCACAATGTCGGCAAGCTCCTTAGTGGAAGACACGAAGACACAGGCATTCTGGACGCTGGCACGGAGCGCTTTCTGCCGCGCGGTCTGGAGAACGTCCTCGCGAATGTCGATGCCAATCACGCGCCCGGCGCCTTGCACTGCCATCTCCACCGCATCGGAGCCTTCGCCACAGCCGAAGTCGACGATCGCCTTCCCGGCGATCCTGGCAATGAAATCGGCTCCCATCGAGATCGCGAGTTGCGATTTGCTCTCGCCGGCGCAATCGCCCCGGCAATCCGGGGCTTGCGGAGCGATCCACTTCAGAATCCGATATTGAATGCTGGTAAGCATATTGCGGAATCGCCTCCTCGGTAGCCCCGGCTGCGGACTCCACCGTGCCAAGTGTTCCGATCTGCGGCGGTCACTTCGACAGGATAACGCCATTCTTGAGTCGCACTCTGGCCGAACCGGGCTCTTGTGTGGGCGCCTTATCCGCGGGAGAAGGACCTAAGTCAGTTGTTCCCGCAACAATTTGGTCGATCCCTTCCCAGGAAACCGCCAGTCACGCCCCTTCCAATGCATTCTGGCCGCTAGAGGCCGGCCGGGTCCGCGCCGATAGAAGACGCGAAGTGAGTATGAAACCAGTGACGTTTGCGCTTGTCCTGGCTTCACTGGGTGTGATCGAGTACCTACTCCGCAAGCGACGCAAGAAACCGGCTGGGAAAACAGTTCGGTTCAAGTGGATCGGCCGGGACCGACAGATGCCTCTTCGCGCTCGCCGAGCGAGCTGGGTTCTATTCCGTCACCATGCCGGCGCCCACGCCGGGCATCGGCAAGACCGCCTGGACCAAACCGAACTCGGCCTGCAAGCCCGCCAGACCGTTGAAGCGTTGGGGCATGCTGACCAAGTCGAACACGGCCAGGCGAGAGAAGACGCGCCGCGATCAGAGTCGATGACCAGGTGAAGAACTGTGTCGCCGACTTGGCGCTCTTGGACCAAGCCAGCCGTCCCGGCACCGTCTCGTCCAGGCTGCGAACCTTGTCCGGTCGCTTCGATCTCATGGGCCGCCCGACCAAGGTGGCCGCAACCATCGCGGTGAACCTGGCCACGTAAACCTCCTCGGTGAGTTGCGTGTGCGCCAATTCGTAACCATTTGCACCCATCCGGCACCGCAGCTCTGGATCGGCCAGCAACTCGCGTAGCCGTTCTTCCAATTCCCGGACGTTGCCATCCGGAACGACGAATCCGTTTTCCCCCTGATGGATCAGCTCGGGGATCAAGCCTACGTCGGAACCGACCACCGGAACGCCAGCCGCCAGTCCCTCAATCACGGTTCTGGGGCCCCCTTCGCAACGCGACGGGTGTACTAACACGAGGCAGCGGCTGATGATCTGCAGCATGAGCGGGTTCGGTGCTGCTGGTACCAGTTCAATCTGCTTCGAGCCTCCTGCCAGCGCCTCCAACTGCTCGCGTTCCGTTTTCAGGTACCAGCCAGCTATCTTGAGTTTGACATCCGGAAAATCGGGAGCCATCCGCTGGAATGCTTCAATCAATCGGTCCGCCCCTTTCAGGTACCAGGGCGAACCCACCATCAGCACGTACCGCTCTTGGTCTTCGGTGTGAGCCGCGATCGCCGACACCGGAACGAACTCGTGAAACACCGAAGTGTTCACTTTGCGAAGCAGCGGGTAGGCCGCCAGTTGCCCCGTGTTGAGAAGATGCACCCGGTCGGCCGCCCACATTGACAGATAGAGGCAGGCGTCGGAATAGAGCTTCATCAGGCGGTCGCGCATGGTTGGCCGGGCGCGCTGGGTCAGGTAGGCCAATTGCGGGTTGGTCGCCAGCTCGATGATCAGTTTGGCGCCCGTCAGCAGCTTCACGCAGGCCGCCATCAGCCCCGTCGTCATGTGGGAATAGGCGATCACGCAATCGAAAGCCTGCTTCCTGTGGAGTTCCAATCCCTTGCGAATATAGAACCAGAACTGCGCCAGGCGCGATCGGTTTCGCCCATCGGGAAGAAACGCCAGAAACCAGTGATAGCGGAATCGCCCCGACACATAGACCGGGAAGTAGCCGGCGCCGAACTCCGCTTCAATTTCTTCCGGCGTTCGAAACCAAACCGGCTGCAAGACATCGCCTTCGAGCGTCTCCGAAAGTAGGAAGAACCGGTCGCTGCGCTTGTCAAGCGGAGGCGGTACTGGCGTCGCGTGAATGTAAAGGACTCGCATTTTGCCGGTCATCCGTATCCTTTAGTGCCCGATCCTGGGCATCATTCTCAGCTTGGTTTTCGCCGAAAACGGCTTGCTAGGTCGTTTCGCTCCAGCAAGAGGTCTTGAGCCCCTTAGTCCCAGCGAGAGCTTGAGTGATTACCCCCAAAAATCGTCAGCCGCACCCCCTTCAAACGCACACTGGCTGACTCAAGGCCGGCTCGAACCGCGCCGATAGGAGAGGGGAAGGGAGAACGAGAACAGTGACATTTCTGGAGTGAACCCCAAAACTGAGACAGCGAGTTAAGGGAACAAATACATTGAAT
>CAZFOP010000094.1:0-10310 GCA_964520085.1 uncultured Solibacteraceae bacterium
GGCGTTGATGTCCTGGTAAAGCTCGCGCGTCGGATCGTAGGAAACGTTGAGCAGTTTCACCGGTCCTGAGAACAGCGCGGGGCCGACGAGCAGCGCCACCGCGGCGCAATTACGAATCGTAGTCAGCTTCATTAGGCAGATCTCCCGTAACCGCGCATCAGATGAAATTGATCTGGAAACGCAAGAGGATAATCCGTTCCGGCAGCTTGTTCCCGTTTGCGGCGCCGCCGCCGAAGTCGGTCTTTCCATAGTCGGCGTTGACTCGGAACAGCCGGTTCAGATACCAGTTCACACCACCCACCCACTCATGCAGATGACGCGGCGAGGTGGAATCGCTCGCCAAACCGTAATTGTAAATCCCCTTCTCGGCTTCCCAGTCGCCCACACGGGCGGCCAGTTCCACAGCGCCCCAGCCGCCATGCAATGGATCGAAGGATCTTCTGGGTGTGGGACTGGTGAAGCCTTTTTTCTCTCCCGTGAGAATGTACGACACCTCGACCTGGTACGCCCGGAAGGCGATTTCGCGTCGAACGCCACTCTTCTGAAAGCCTTCCTCGTTGAGCGCGTATTCGGTCAGCAGGCCGAACGGCCCGACGTAGTAATACGCCTGCGGATCGAGCCGCGTCCGGTGGCCGGCCGCGGTAACGCCGGAGGCAAATGTGAAGAATGTCTCTTGCCCAAATGTCTTGAAGGCAGGTAGGGCTTCTCCATCGGTGTTGCCGCCCGACGCGCCTAAGCCGACGCCCAGCCCGCTCAGCGGGCCTTGCTCCGGCAGGAAAGGAGTGAGAAAGATGCGGGCCGAATAATCGCGGTGGTCGCTGACGGCCGCATCGGTGCCGATCGAAGCATCCGGCACACCATTGAAGACACCCACGGCATACGACACCCGCTGCTTAAACAGGTTGGCCGAGAGCTGATACCCAATGTCGCGTTGCGGACCCAGGTCCGACGGCAGACCGCGCTCGTTGAAGTCGGTGTCGTCGTCCGATTGCAGGCGCTCCAATCCGACGGGTGGCTTGAATTTGCCTACGCGGAGGTTGGCCCACGGAAGATAGTTGAGCTGAACATAGGCGTCGTAGATGGCGGTTGTGCCCTGTCCGAAATCGGGGCGGAACATGAAGTCGATGTTTTGATAGATGGTGCCGGAAAAGGTGGGCCGCACGCGGCGCAGGACCAGCGTATCTATGTCCGAGCCAGCACCGGTGCCGAGGTACGTGCGATTGTCCACTTGCAAGTCGGCGCCAATCTTCAGCCGATAATTGCCGCCCGGAGACTGAATGGTGAAACCGCTGGTATCGGCAGTGACGGTGGCCTCCGTCTTCGCCTTCTCGGCGGCGGCTTCCTCAGCCAATTCCTGCTTTCGCTCGGCCACTTTTACAGCCTGATCGAGCTCGTCCACCTTCTGCTGAAGCTGTTCCAGCTTCTGGTCGGTGGTCTGCGCCGCGGGTTGCGGGGCAGGTTGGGTGTCCGCGGACTGCGCCCACGCCGGAGCGCAACCGATCGCCAACGTCAATGCGGACCACAGTGCGCCACGCGCTATACGGGATGAAGAGAACACTCGCGCCGAGCGGCCTTTCACGCGAGCTTCCAGGAAACGGCGGTAAGACATATTGAACAATCGCTCCTCGAAAAATGAACTGGATGAACACCGTTTCAGAACACTGGGTCCATTCAGACTCTACTGCTTTACTGGACATTATGCTATACCGATGTCATATATGTCAATAACGCCATTAGAATGATAATTCTAGCATATTGATTAATACCGATCAAGAATGACGGAAATGTCCGCATTTCAGCGGCTTCCGTCGGCCCGCCGCGATCCGAACTATGATGGACCCATGAAACGCATCCGATGCTTTGTGCTGATCGTCCTCTTCTCGACTTGCACGCTGTTTGCGCAGTTGCCGGCCGATCTCGAAAAGCGGCTTGACGAAAGGATCTCGTCATCTCTGCGGACCGCCGGCGCGCCGAGCGTTTCGGTGGCCGTGGTCGCGGATGGCAAGCTCGTTTACGCCAAGGCGTTCGGCACGGCGGATCTGGCGGCGGGGCGGCCGGCCAGCGCAGAGACGCGCTACGCGGTAGGGTCGATCTCGAAGCAGTTTACGGCCGCTGCGCTACTGATGCTGGAGGAGCAGGGCAAGCTCTCGCTGGACGACCACGTCTCGAAGTACTTCCCCGCCCTCACGCGCTCGAGCGAAGTCACCATCCGGCAACTGCTCTCGCACACATCCGGCTACGAAGACTACGCCCCGCAGGATTACATCATTCCGGACTGGACGCGGCCCACCACGCCGGCGGCGGTGCTCGACGGTTGGGCCAGGAAGCCACTCGATTTCGACCCGGGCACGAAGTGGCAGTACAGCAACACCAATTACGTGCTAGCCGCACAGATTTTCGAGAAGGCTTCCGGCCGGTCTCTGGTGGAGTTCCTGCGAGAGAAGATCTTCGCGCCGCTCGACATGCAATCGGCTTCCGCTTGGCCGCCGGGCCAGCCAACCGATGCCACCGCCTACACTCGCTACGCATTGGGGCCGCCGCGGCCTGTCGCGCGCGAAGCCGCCGGCTGGTATTACGCCGCCGGCGAACTGGCGATGACGCCAACCGACCTGGCGAAGTGGGACATTGCGTTCCTGGGCCGCAAGATTCTTGCGGCGCGTTCGTGGGACGAACTCACGCGCGAGGTGAAACTGGCCAATGGCGACTCGACTCATTATGCGCTGGGGCTCGACGTGAGCGAGATCGACGGCTTGCCCGTATTCGAGCACAGCGGAGAGGTTTCGGGATTTATCTCTTCCAATATTGTCTTCCCGACACGACAGGGCGCCGTGGTGGTGCTCTCCAACCAGGACGTCGTCAACATGGTAGGGCCGCTCGGGCGGCAGATTGCCACGCTGCTGTTCCCGTCCGGGCGCAAGGAGTTTTCCGCCAGCGACACCGCCCAGGTGCAGGCCATTCTGGCGGCATTGCAAAAAGGCAGGATCGACCGCGCGCTGTTTACCGCCAACGCCAACACGTATTTCAGCGAGACAGCGCTGCGCGACTGCAAAAGGTCGCTCGGGGCTTTGGGGAAGCTGCAAACGGTGACGGCGGTCTCCGAGGAACTGCGCGGTGGCATGACCCACCGCCGGTATCGCGCCCGGTTTGCCAGGAAAACCGTGTCGCTGAATATCTACGTGCCGGTCGACGGCAAGTACGAGCAGTTCCTGGTGGAAGACGAGTTGTAGGATCTGGTTTGAGAGACGCGCATTGGCTGCGGCCATCCGAACGGCCGTGGGAGAATCATAGCCGCAGAGCAACGCCGGCGGCAATTGTTTGGGCAACGAAGGATTGGCGCTATAATTCGAATCGCGCGTGCCATCGCTCAGCTCATCGCACGGTATGGATCGCTCCCGCACAGTCCTCGATTGCATCGAAGACGCCGTCTTCGTGCACGATGCCGCCACAGGCGCGATTCTGGAGGTCAATGCCGCGGCCGAGCGGATGTTCGGGTATGCGGCCGAGGAATGGGGCGGCGTCGACGTCGCCACCGGCAGCGGCGATGAGCCCGCCTATTCGGAGGCCGAGGCACTGAGACTGATCCGCGCCGCCGCGGCCGGCGCGCCGCAGTTGGTCGAGTGGCACAGCCGCCGCCGGGACGGCACGCTGTTCTGGAGCGAAGTGAATCTGCGGGGCGCGCGCGTGGATGGAGCCGAGCGCGTGCTGGTGGTGGTGCGGGATATCACCGAGCGCAAGCGAGCGGAGGAGTCGCTGCGCCGCGAGCAGGCGTTCACCGAGCGGGTGGTCGATGCCATCCCTGGCATCTTCTTCGTGTTCGACCGGGACGGCCGATACGTACGCTGGAACAAGGCCCACGAGATGCTGTTCGGCATGTCCAAAGGGCGCATCCTGGATACCGAGGCGCTCAGCCGCATTCATCCCGAGGACCGCGCCCGTGTGGCCGCCACGATTCGGCAAATTCACGAGACCGGCGCCGGCGAGGTCGAGGCTCGCGGCCTGGTCGGTCCGGGACCGGAGACGCGCCATTTCTACCTAACCGGCCGGCGGCTGGATATCGACGGCGCGCCGTACGTCATCGGCTTCGGCATCGATATCACGGCACGGTGTGACGCCGAGGCAGCCAAGGCGCGCCTCGAGGAACAATTGCTCCGGGCCCAGCGGCTGGAAAGCCTCGGCCGGCTGGCCGGCGGCATCGCACACGACTTCAACAACCTGCTCACGGTGATCAACGGCTATTGCGACCTATTGCTGCTCGACGGCGAACCGGACCCCGCGGCGCTGCACCGCGACCTGGCACTGGTCCGCCAGGCCGGCGAGCGCGCCGCCGCGCTCACCCAGCAACTGCTCGCCTTCAGCCGCAAGCAGGTCGCCCAGCTTCAGCCCATCGCCATCGAGGCGGCGGTCTCCGAAGTGGTCGAGTTGAGCCGGCGCGTGATCGGCGAGAACATCGAACTGATTGTCGAGACCGATCCCGATTCCGGCCAGGTGCTCGCCGACCTGGCGCAACTCCACCAGATGCTGATGAACCTGGTCATCAACGCACGCGACGCCATGCCGGGCGGCGGAACGCTCTCGATACGGACGCGCGCTGTCAATCTTGCACCGGAGGGCGCGGCTCAGTTGGACCTGGTGCCGGGCGACTACGTCCGGCTCACCGTCGCCGATTCCGGCAGCGGCATGGCCGAGCACGTCCGCCAGCATGTGTTCGATCCGTTCTTCACCACCAAGCCCGCTGGACAGGGAACCGGGCTCGGCCTGAGCACAGTCTACGGCATCGTCCGCTCGTTGCATGGGGCCATCGCCGTGGAAAGCCGCCTGGGCGCTGGCTCCGTGTTCGAGATTCATTTGCCGCGATTTTGCTCCGAACAAGCGGCTGCCGCACCCGCGCCCGCGCCGGCCGCCGTCGTGCGCGTTGCCGGCACGATACTAGTCGTCGAGGACGAATTGGCCGTGCGCCAGTTTGCCGTCGAGGTGCTGACCACCGCGGGACACCAGGTCTTGCAGGCCGCGAACGCCGAAGAGGCGCTGCTGGTCGCGGCCCATTACAGCCTGCCCATACACCTGCTGCTCACCGACATGGTGATGCCCGGTCTGAATGGGCGCGAGCTGGCCGGGCGCATCGGTCCACTGCATCCCGAGGCGCGCATTCTACTGGTCTCGGGCTACTCGGAGATCCTGACTGGCGACGGCGCGCTCGACGCGGATTTCCACTACCTGCAAAAGCCCTACACGCCCGAAACGCTCACGCGTACGGTGGAACGCATCCTCGACGCGACCGGGCAAGTGACCTGCTGACGGAAGGTTTACTCTGCGATCCGCTTAGCGGGCGTGGCCGTCCTCGCTTCGCTATTCGTGACCGCATGCCGCTTCGGCGTCCTGCCGCGCGGTAGATCGCTACGCCGTTTCCGCCCGGGCGCGCTCACGCTTTTCGGACCCTTGCCGATATGACCAGCAGGTGATTTCGATCAAGAAGTACCTCGATTCGAATCGCGACGAGCTGTTGCAGTCGGCGCTCGAGTGTTACCGCGCCGCCCTGGGAGCGATGGGCTCGACGGGAGCGCAGGCGTGCCCGGTCGCCGGGTCCACGTTGCAGCAGAGCCTGGCCAACCTGCAGCAGCGGATCTCGGCCGAGCTGACGCCGATCGAGGTGCACGAAACGGAAGCGGGCGTCGAGAAGGAGCTCGACCACTGGGCGCGGGCGGCGACGGACTATTACCGCCAGCGCACCGACGAGTTCAAGGAGCTGCTGCTGGTGATGACGAGCGCGGCGGAGGCGGTGGGCGAGCGCGACGCGCGCCACGAAGCGCAGTTTCAGGACTTCTCCGCGCGGCTGGCGAAGATCGCGGACCTTCACGACCTGCCGCAGATCCGAACTTCCTTGCTGGCGAGCGCGGTGGAGCTGAAAAGCTGCGTGCAGAAAATGGCTCAGGAGGGCAAAGAGGCGGTAGCGCAACTGCGCGCGGAAGTGAATAAGTGCCACACGCGCATCGAGGAGGTCGAGCGAACCGCGCTAGTGGACGCGCTCACCGGCCTGGCCAACCGTCGCGGCATCGAAGCCGCCATCGAATTCCGGCTGGCGCAGAAGCGCCGTTTCTCCCTGCTCATGCTGGATCTGAACGGCTTCAAGAAGATCAACGACGCCTACGGGCACCTGGCGGGTGACCAGGTGCTCCAGCAGTTCGCGGCGGAGTTAAAAGGGATTTTTCGCGTAACCGACAGTGTTGGCAGATGGGGCGGCGACGAGTTCGTGGTGGTGTTGGACAGCACGCAGGCCGAGGCCAACGACTACGCCGGGCGCGTGAAGCGGTGGGTGTTCGGCGATTACAACGTCGGGACCAAGGGGCAACAGCGCAAGGTACCCGTGGACGCCGCGATGGGAGTCGTCGAGTGGCGGTCCGGCGAAACCTTGGCGGAGTTGCTCGGCCGCACCGATCGGCTGATGTACCAGCAGAAGCAGTCCCACTAGACCGAAACACGGCTGGCGGGGATGCTAAGGGAAGAGGCCCCCTCGCCCACAACCATACGGCTTTCAAGTCGTTCGCCCTCGCGCCAGACACTGGTGCGCCAAGGACTGGGTGACAGTAACGCAAACCGCGGCAAGGAAAATGCCTGACGAAGCGAGGCCGGGCGGATAGCTGACAAGATGCGAGGTGTTATAACGGAACGTTATCTCACCCATGCGCCGCTCACTCTTATCCTGCGTTCCGGACACCGGCGGCTTGCTCGCACTTGCTGTTGCGGCACTCTGCAGCGTTCCGCACCAAATGCTCGAACTTGGCGGAGCGAGTCGGGAGATCGGCGCCAGGCCGGAAGTGCCGAACAGGGCCTGGAGCGAGTGCGAATGACAGAAAGCCAGCCAGCGCCGCCTCCAATCGACGGGAGCGACATCCGCCAGTATTCCTACCGTGCCTTCCGTCGATGTCTCGGAGACTCCGCGATCGGATATCCTTGGTGGTCCGCTGTCGTCATCACGGCGGGGTCGAAGGCCCAAGCCGAAATCTATCGTCAGGAGATCCACCACCGGTCCGAGCGCGGTTTCTTGCCCCGGAACGTCTCCTGGCAGGTTGTCCCCGATCCGGAAGGGCGCCGGATTGGCAGCGGTGGAGCGACGCTCCGGGCCCTGCAAGCCATTGGCACCTCCGATCCGGCGTGGTGGAGCCGCAACCGGGTTCTGGTCATTCACGCGGGCGGCGAGTCGAGGCGTCTGCCTGAATACAGTCTGACCGGCAAACTCTTCGGCGTCTTGCCCGCACGCACGCCTTGGGGCGAGAACAGCACGGTCTTCGATGAAATCCTGGCGCTATCCACTCTCTGGGTGGAGCGTTTCTCTTCCGGTCTGGTGGTTTCGTCCGGCGATGTCGTCCTGACCTTCGATGCGGCAGCTCTGGACTGGGACCGTCCCGGCGCCGCCGGCGTCGCCATCCGGCAGCCAATTGCAGTCGGCACGCGACATGGCGTCTATGTCCTCGATGAGCGAGGCCGGGTGTATTCCAACCTGCAAAAGTCCACTCCCGCCGAGGTGCGCGCTGCCGGCGGGATCTTGCCCGGCGACAATGTGGCGCTCGATACCGGGCTCCTCCACTTCGACGCAGAGCTATCCGCTAGCTTGTCTCTTCTGGCTTCCAGGCTGCCTGATATTCCTTTCCTCGACCTCTATCGGCAGTTCACGCTTTCGCTTACGGGAGAATTGCCGTGCGCCTTGCCCGAGTTGGCAGCCTTGCTGCACGGAGTCCCGTTCCACTGCTCGCTTGTGGAAGGCACATTCACACGAGTTGGCACGACCTCCCATTTTCGGCGGCTGTTCCAGGGCGGAGTCGTGGACAGCATCCTGGCGCCGGGAAGCGAACTTGGCCCCGGTGCGCTCGCGATCGAGTGTCAATCGACGCAGCCGATTCGGGTCGGTGCTGGCGCCATCGCACACGGTCTGACCGACTCCTCCGGTCCGATCACGGTCGCCGAGGATACCGTTGTGCACCAGTTGCCGGTCCATCTGCCGGATGGCCGGCGGGGATTCGTGGTGCGCACATATGGGGTCGAGGACGATCCGAAGACTCCTATTTGGTTCGGCCGCCCAATTCTGGATGTCTTGAAAACTCTCGACCTTGACCCGGAAGAAATCTGGCCCGGTGTTCCACTGTGCGAGCGCTGTCTCTGGAACGCTCAGCTATTCCTGTTTAACAATAACGGGCCGCCCCGCCTGTCTCTGGCTACGAGCACGGCGTACGCGGATGCAGAGGCGCTGGCCGAGCAACGCGACCGCCGCCGCGATGCGAACTGGCAGGCCTCCGCGGTCGCACTGGCGCGCTCCGAGACGGACGTGCGGCCGCTTTTGATCCACGCGCCCAGCATCAACGCTCTTGCCGAGGCTGCCCACGCCCTCAGCACCGAAGCAGTACAGCTTGAGGCGAACGCTCCTTCGGAGGCGGCCAGCCGCCACTTTCAGGCTGGTCTGTTCTACGACCAGGCCGGCCTTGCGGAGGAGTCGGCGAGTGAGAAATGTGCGGCATTCTCGGCGGTGCAGAAAGCGGTCGCCACGCACAGGCCGGCGTCTTTTTGTACGGACAGCCGCGAACGCTCGGCATGCGCCTCTTGCGTGACTGTATCGGCGCCGGCACGGGTCGACTTCGGCGGCGGTTGGTCCGACACGCCGCCGTTTTGCCTGGATTGGGGCGGCACGGTCTTCAATATGGCCATTACGCTGAATGGCGAATACCCGATCCGTACGATCGTCCGCCCACTAGGTGAACCGGTGGTGCGGCTCGTTTCTTCGGAAGCTACGGAATTGCTGACCGCTGAGTCTTTTTCGCCCACCGCCGAAGTCGGCTCCCCCTTCGCAATCCATCGGGCCGCCCTCGAGATGCTGGGCTTTGTGAGATCTGGCGAATCGATTGACGGCCTGGAGATTCGCACGGAAGTGAATCTGCCGGTTGGCTCCGGGTTGGGGACGAGCAGCGTACTCGCCGCGACCGTGCTACAGGCTCTCTTGTCGATGCGGGGGCAAGACGTGAGCGTGCAGGAGCTTTCGGATCTGGTGTTAGCACTGGAACAGTTCATGACTACCGGGGGAGGATGGCAGGATCAAGCAGGCGGCATTTACCCGGGCGCGAAGTTGACGATGACCGGCCCGGGGCCCCGCCAGCGTATTCGGGTGGAGCCGGTTCCGTGCCCGGCTGGGTTTGCGGAGCGGTTCGTCCTCTATTACACCGGCATCCGTCGTGTTGCGAAAGACCTGCTGGGGCAAGTGGTGGGCCGGTATCTGGCGCGTGAAGTCAAGGCGGTGCAAGTGCTGCACAGTATCAAGACCCTGGCTGTGGAGATGGCGTACGCGATGAAGGAGTCCGACTGGGATTACCTCGGCAGTCTGCTCGATCGCCACTGGCAACTCAACCAGATCCTGGATCCGCACACGACGAACGCGCCGATTAACGCACTACTCGAACGCGTGCGCCCCTACGTTTCGGGCGCCAAGTTAGCTGGCGCCGGCGGCGGTGGTTTTCTGATGCTTCTGGCCAGAACGCCCAAGGATGCTCACGAGCTTCGCCTCCTTCTTACGTCGCTCCCCGGTCCGGGGGCTCTGTATGAATGGGCGGTCGCACCCGTCGGGCTGCATCGGAGTGCATGAGACCGGACGCCTCGTGACGTCCTCGCCAAACGATTATCCCCCAGTTCCAAACTCAAGAGAATCGATCGCCTCTCCCGGCAGCGAAGCATTTTCCACGGACGACATGCCACGCCAAGCTATGCGCGGATGTATTCCGGCTTGCGGTGAACTTTCGATTCATCCCTTCTTGCCCTTGGCGGCCAGGATCTTCTCACACACCGCGCTGTAATCTAACAGGACTTCCGCGATCGGCGTCCCGGCTGTTTCGTTCCCACTGAGGTCGCGCAAACCTATCCCGGGGTCTTCACCGAGCCGCAGCGTGCTGTCGGAGAATGAAAACCACAGTCTGCAATTGGTACTGGCGGACCCTGGATGATATCCGGGCCCTTACTGTACCAGCCACAGCAGCGGCGTGAGCCCCGCCACAGCCAGGGCGGTCAGCAGGCTCAAGCTCAACATGCCGGTCTTGCGGTCGCTCAATGAGAAAGAGTAAATGCCTTTCACCAGGTTATTGCTCGAGGCGGCAATCAGAATCGCCGCCGCTGCCACACCCAACGATGCGCTGCTGCCGCCGGCCTGCGTCATTCCCATGATGAACGGGTCCACGTCCGTCACGCCCATTAGGGCCGCCAACGAGTATACGCCCGCCTTGCCCAGGTAGGTCACCACCAGGTGGGTGGCCACCAGCATGGCCACGAAGAGCACCGCG
>CAZFOP010000095.1:0-10301 GCA_964520085.1 uncultured Solibacteraceae bacterium
CTTTCATCACCATCGCCATGGAAAACATGTTGATCCCGCTCATCAGCACCGTCATAGCTGCGAAAGATAAAGCGGAAAGCAGTCGCGTACCTTCGCCGTAGCGGAGCTTCAAGTATCCGGGCACGGAGTGCGCCTTGGATACGTAATAAAACGGGATCATGACGATGCCGAGGAATAGCATCGCCGGGACAGCCCCTATCCAATACCAATGTGCCGCCAACATGCCATACTGATAAGCCGAGGCCGACCAGCCCAGCAGCTCCAGCGTTCCCAGGTTCGCCGCGACGAAACTCAGGCCGGCCACCCAGGACCCCACGCCTTTGCCCGCAAAGAAGAAGTCCGTGCTGACATGAACCCGGCGCTTCAGATACCAGCCAACGCCCAACACCAGCGCGAAGTATAAGCAGATGACAACAAGGTCGGCCGGAGCCAGTGTCAGCAGCCGCGACGTCTTGCCGGTTTGCGTTGCAGTCGAGCCGGCATGAGCCGCGCCGCCGCAGGCAATCACGCCGGCGACCGTCCCTGCGATCCCAGGACGCAGGAGCCGCGCGGGATTCAAGGCAGCTCTCCGGCAATCCGGGAGACCTTCACGGATAACGGAAACATCATTTTCGATGCTATCAGCCTGCGGCCGTCTCCGGTGCAAGGCACTTCCGGCGTGCGCGCGATGTTGCAGTCGTGATATAAGTCGGCTGGTGAGCCAAACCAACGGTTCTTCGCGGGAGAGGTTGAGCACAGCCCTGGATCACCGCGAGCCGGATCGTATTCCGCTGGATTTTGGAAGCACCTCGGTAACCGGCATCCACGTCAGTGCGGTGGCTGCGTTACGCCGCTACTATGGGCTAGCGCCGGGGCCAGTAAAGGTGCACGAGCCTTCCCAGATGCTGGGCTTGGTGGAGGACGATCTGCGGGCGGCGATGGGACTGGACGTCATCGGTGTGTTTCCTGGCAAGACGATGTTTGGTTTCCCCGCCGCGGATTGGAAAGAGTGGAACTTCCGCGGCCTCGATGTGCTGGTGCCCGGCGATTTCCGGACCAGGACGGAGTCGAACGGCGACATCCTGATCTTTCCCGAGGGCGATGAAACAGCGGCGCCGAGCGGGCGAATGCCGGTGGGCAGCGCCTTCTTCGACGCCATCGTCCGGCAGCCGGAAATCGACGAACGGAAGCTCGATCCCGCGGACAATCTGGAAGACTTCGCGCCTATCGCCGAAGTTGACCTGGACCGGATCGAACGCTCTGTGCGGAGCGCCGCAGCCAGCGGTTACGGCGTAGCAGCGGCGTTCGGCGGCACCGCTTTCGGCGACGTCGCGCGGGTGCCCGCACCGTTTCTCAAGAATCCGAAAGGTATTCGCGACGTCGCCGAGTGGTACATGTCGACGCGCACCCGCCGCGCTTACATTCACACCGTCTTCGAGCGCCAATGCGAAATCGGCATCCAGAATCTGGCGCGCATTCACGCCCGCATCGGCGACGCGGTGGATTGCGTCTATCTCTGCGGCACGGATTTCGGCACGCAGACCTCGGCATTCTGCTCCGTCGCCACCTTCCGTGAACTGTGGTTCCCCTATTACAAACGCGTCAACCACTGGGTGCACGCCAATACTGCCTGGAAATGTTTCAAACATTCCTGCGGTAGCGTGGAGCGGTTCTTTGAGAGCTTCCTCGAGGCCGGGTTCGACATCGTCAACCCGGTGCAGTGTTCGGCGGCAGGGATGGAGCCGGCCGAGCTGAAGCGGAAGTACGGGTCGCGCCTGGTGTTCTGGGGTGGGGGCGTGGATACGCAGAAGACCCTGCCTTTCGGCACGCCGCAGGAAGTGCGCGAGGAAGTGTTGCGCCGCTGCGAGATCTTCGCGCCCGGCGGCGGGTTCGTGTTCAACTCGATTCACAATCTGCAAGCCGGCACGCCGGTGGAGAACATCGTTGCCATGCTGGATGCCGTCCATCAATTCAACGGAGTTGTACATGCCTGATCTGGACAAGCTTCATGAAGCCGTGATCGAGGGAGATTCGAAGGCCGCGGCCGCGGTGACGCAGGCGGCCATCGCCGCAGGGGTGGCGCCGCTCGATATCGTGACCGGATACCTGGTGCCGGCCATGGACGAGGTGGGCCGCCGCTTCGAGTGCGAAGAGTATTTTGTGCCCGAGATGCTGCTCTCGGCGCGGGCCATGAAAGCGTCGATGGAAATCGTCCGGCCGTTGCTGGCGGCGGCCGGTTCCGAACCGGTAGGGCGCGTGGTGATTGGGACGGTCCAGGGCGACCTCCACGACATCGGCAAAAACCTGGTGGCGTCGATGCTGGAGGGCGGCGGCTTCGAGGTGATCGACCTTGGCGCGAACGTGGCGCCGGAGCAATTCATCGAAGCGGCCGCCACACGCAACGCCAACCTGGTGGCGCTCTCGGCGCTGCTGACAGTTACAATGACGTCGATGAAAACCACCATCGACGCCTTTCAGGCCGCGGGACTGCGCGAGAAAGTGAAGATCATGGTGGGCGGTGCACCGGTGACGCAGCAATACGCCGACGCGATCGGCGCCGATGGGTTCGGCGAGAGTGCCGCTGCCGCAGTGGCGCTGGCGCGCAGACTGGTGGCCGCGTGAGCCGCCTGCAGGAATGGCTGACGGGCGGTCCGCTGATCACGGATGGGGCGTGGGGGACCGAACTGCAGGCGCGCGGTTTGGCGCCCGGCGCAGCGCCCGACACATGGAACCTGACGCATCCCGAGCGCGTGGAAGCGGTGGCGTGCGCTTATGTGGAGGCGGGCAGCCAGGTCATCCTCACCAACACCTTCCGTGCCAATGCGGCCGCCATGGAAGGCGACCTGGAGGCGATCAATAGCGCTGGCGTCGAAATTTCGAAACGGGCGGCGGCCGGCCGGGCGTTCGTATTCGCTTCCATCGGTCCAACCGGGAAGATGCTGTTGGCGGGCGAAATCAGTTCCGATCGGACGAGCGCGGCGTTTGCCGCGCAGGCCGCGGCGCTGGCGGCGGCGGGCGCGGACGCCCTGCTCGTCGAAACGATGAGCGATATCGAGGAAGCGCGCCTGGCCGTAGCCGCCGCCAAGAGCACGGGCCTGCCCGTCATCGTCTCCTTCGCGTTCGACTCCGGCAAGAATAAGGACCGCACCATGATGGGCGCGACGCCCGAGGCCGTGGCTGCGGCGATGGTGGAAGCCGGGGCTGACGCGATTGGCGCGAACTGCGGCGTCGGGGTGGAGCATGCCGCACCCATCTGCCGGCGCATGCGCGCGGCGTGCGATCTCCCGATCTGGATCAAGCCCAACGCGGGTCTGCCGAAGATAGAGGGAACGGCCATTCGGTATGGCACGTCGGCGGAATTCTTCGCTTCGCACTACGCGGCCCTGCGTGAGGCCGGAGCTTCGTTTCTGGGCGGCTGCTGCGGTTCCACGCCCGAGTTCATCCGCGCCCTGGTGCGCGCCCGATGCGCCTCAAGCTGATCAGTTGCGAGGTCTTGTTTCGCGAAATGTGCGACGCCTGCGCGCATTCGCCGCATCAGGTGGACCTGGAGTTTCTACCCAAGGGACTGCACGACCTGGGCGGCCGGCCGATGGCGGCGAAAATTCAGGAAGCGGTGGACCGCACGCCCGAAGGCGTCTACGATGCGATTCTGCTCGGCTATGGGCTTTGCGGCAACGGGCTCGACGGGCTGACGGCGCGGCATACGCGTTTGGTGGTGCCGCGCGCGCACGACTGCATCGCGATACTGATGGGCAGCCGTGAACGCTACCAGGCGTATTTCGAGGGCAACCCCGGCACTTACTACCGCTCCACAGGTTGGCTGGAGCGCGGCAAAGGCTTACAGCAACTGACTCACAGCACCATCGGTATGGACGAGTCGTTGGAAGCGCTGATCGCCAAGTATGGCGAGGACAACGGGCGCTACCTCTACGATGAGCTGACACGCTACCAGTCGCAGTACAGCAAGCTCGCGTTCCTCGAGACGGGACTGGAGCCGAACGCGAGGTTCCTTGCCGAGGCCGCCGCCGAAGCCGCAGATAAGGGCTGGAGTTTCGAACGGCTGGCGGGCGACCTGGCATGGTTGCGGCGCATGGTGGAGGGCACGTGGGCGGAAACCGAGTTCGCGATCGCCGGGCCCGGCCAGCGCATCGTGGCTAGCTTCGACGCCGATGTGGTGAAGGTGCAGGCGTGACAGGCAAGGAGCGCATTCTCGCGAAGCTGCGCGGCGAACCCACCGATTCGCTGCCACTGATGCCCATCACGATGATGTTCGCCGCTGACCTCATCGGCGCTCACTACGGCGAGTACGCGCGCGACCATCGCGTGCTGGTCCGCGCACAGGTGGCCGTGGCGGACCGCTTCGGCCTCGACTACGTGTCGGCTATCTCCGATCCGGCGCGCGAAGCGTCGGACCTCGGCGCCACGGTGGAGTGGTTCGACGACCAGCCGCCGGCGATTGTGGAGAGCCGCGCGCTGCTCGGCGAAAAGAACACGCTGGCGGCGCTTCGCCTGCCCGATCTGGCCGCGCCCGGACGCATGCGCGACCGCATCGAGGCGGTGCGCCTGCTGGCGGAGCGCAGCGGCGCCACACGAATCGTCGAAGGTTGGGTGGAAGGGCCGTGCGCGATGAGCGCCGACCTGCGCGGCCTCAACACGCTGATGCTCGATTTCTTCGACGATCCTCCCTTTGTGGAAGCGCTCTTCGAGTTCACGCTTCGCATGGAAGTCGAGTTCGCGCGGGCACAGGTCGCGGCGGGCGCGACCCTGATCGGGGTCGGCGATGCGGCGGCTTCGCTGATCGGCCCCAAACTGTATACGCGGTTCGTGCTATCCAGCGAGCGGCGGCTGATAACGGCCATCCGCTCGCTCGGCGTGCCTGTGCGGCTGCACATCTGCGGCAACACGAAGCGAATTGTGGAGGGCATGGGCCAGACCGGCGCCGACATTATCGACCTGGATTCTCCGACACCGGTCGGGCACGCGCGGCGCGCCATGCGGGAGACGCAGGTGCTGCTCGGCAATATCGACCCGGTGCGCGAATTGCGCGACGGCACGCCGGCATCGGTGGAAGCCGCACTGGCAAAATGTTTCGAGCAGGCGGGTGCGGCGTACATCTGCGGCGCCGGCTGCGAAGTGCCGCGCTGCACGCCGCACGCCAACGTGGAAGCGATGGCGCGGTTTGCGCGCAGCCACTCGTGAAACTGGAAATCCATCCCCGCGCGCGGCAGACGTTAGCCGACCAGCTTTTTGCGGCGGGCGTCGAATTCCCCTGCGGCGGCGAATTAGCCTGCGGCGGCTGCAAGGTGCGGGTGTTGGAAGGCGAGGTGCCGGTTACCCCGGCGATGCGCGATGCGCTGAGCGCGGAGGAACTCCGCCATGGCTGGCGGCTGGCCTGCTGCGCGTCCGCGGCAGAACGCGTGGTGGTTGAAGTGGAACAGTGGTCCCTGCGCGTGCTCACCGACAACGCCTCCGTGCCCATCGAACCGCGTGCGGGACGAGGTGCGGCGATCGATCTCGGCACCACCACCCTTGTCGTCCAGGTGGTGGATCTCTCGAGCGGCGAAGTTCTGCGCGTGGAATCCGAGTTGAATCCGCAGGCGCGCCACGGAGCCGACGTGATGAGCCGCCTGCAATACGACCTGCGCCGGCCGGGCGAACTAGGCCGCCTCATCCGCGAAACACTCGGGCGTATGCTCGGCGGCGATCCGCTGTGCGAGGTGCTGATAGCGGGCAATACGGCCATGCACCATCTCTTCTGCGGCTTGGATGTGGAACCGCTGACCCACGCGCCGTTCCTCTCGCCTATGCTGGGCGCCTGCCGCTTCGAAGCCACGGAATTGGGATGGCTCGGGCCGGCTGAATTCCTGCCCTGCCTGGGCGGATTTGTCGGTAGCGACCTGCTCTGCGGCATCGTAGCCACAAGTCTGGACGAACGCGCGCAGCCATGCGCGCTCTTCGACATTGGCACAAACGGTGAAGTTGTGGTGGGATCGGCGCAGGGGATTCTCTGTGCGTCCACCGCCGCCGGGCCGGCGTTTGAAGGCGGGCGCATCGGCGCTGGGATGCGTGCGGGCGCCGGTGCGATCGACACAGTTCACGTGCACGATGGCGGGCTCGACTGCCATGTGATCGGCGGCGGTACGGCGCGCGGCATTTGCGGCAGCGGGCTGGTGGACGCGGCGGCGTGCGGCATCGAACTGGGCCTGATCGGTGCCAATGGCCGCCTGACCGGCGCGGACAAGCGCATCCCGCTAGCCGGCGGCGTTGCCCTGACGCAGGGCGACATCCGCGAGTTGCAGTTGGCTAAGGGGGCGCTGGCCGCGGGTCTGCGCATGCTTGCCGGCGGAGGCGTCGAGAAGCTGTATCTCGCGGGCGCGTTCGGTAACTACATCCGCCCAAGCAGCGCGCGCGCGATCGGACTACTGCCCGACGACCTGGCAGTGGAATCGGTCGGAAACAGCTCGCTGTGCGGCGCGCGCACGTTGCTGCTGACGCCCTCCACACGCCAGGCGCGGTTGCGGAAAATTCTGGCGCTGTCGCGGCACGTCGAGCTTGCCGCCGACCCCGATTTCCAATATCGATACGCAGGGATGATGGCGCTGGGCCGTTTCAGTCTCTAAGCGGATGATCGGTCCACACCCGCGGCGCAGCCGGTGTCATGGCCCTGGCCACACTCCCGAAACCGGCTCGCGTTGCCGCGACGAGATCAGCGCTCAGTGAAGCGGATGACCGCGCCGTCCGGGTCGCGGACCTCGGCAACGCCGCTGGCCAGTTTGACCGCCAAGCCACGCTTCTTCAGTTCCTCGGCGGCCCGTTTCGGATCGGCGGCGAAGGTGAGCTCCGGCACCGCATCGGCCGCCTGCGGCTTGAGTTCGACCGTCTCACCCGGGTTTCCCGGTGCGCCGAGCTTATAACCACTGCCGGAAAAACCCAGCTTCCCGGTGAAGTACGCTTTCTCCGCATCGACGTCCTTCGCCCTCAGGACCACGCCGATCAGATGATCGGAAATGCGCGCCTCGTCGACGAACTTTCCGCGGGCGTTGGTGTGGAGCGAACCCGGCAGATACTGCGTGTACTCGATCGTCTGGCCTTCCGGATCGTGCAGGTTGAACAGAATGTTCCCGGAGCGGCCTTTCGTCGGTTGAGTTGGCGTGAGTCCTACTGCGGTATAGGCCGAATTCAGCCGGTCAATGTCCGCGGTGTCCAGGCAGATATGCAGGAAGCCGAGCGGGTCCGATGGTTTGTTCCTGCGGTACAGCTCGATGTATTGGCGGTCGCTCACCTTCACGTACGAGGTTGTGACGCCCTGGTCGTCACTGAACTCGAAGGCTGGTTCCCAACCGAGTGTCTTGCAGAACGCGCGCGACCGTGCGACGTCGTTGACCCGCAACGCGACGTGGGCGATGCCATCGAGCGTGCGCGCATCCTGCGCGAACAGCGCGCCTGCGCCCCCGAAGCCAGAGCACAGAAGCGCCACGACAAGTGCGGCGGATCGTGGGAGCTTAGTCATAATCGAAGATGCCACGTGCGGCATTGGTTCATCATAACTCCGAATTAACGGCGAGCCGGCGCCACGCTACGTTATAGAGGCGGCTCCAGCGGCAACACCAGCGGCGGTTCCAGCAGGAAGGCGAGCTTGGACATCTCCGCAACGGCATGGCGCACGGCCTCCTCGGTGGTGGGTTCGAGCGTGATCACGAACGGCAGATCCAGCTTGTTCTCGTGCGGGAGTTGCAGCACGGCCTCGATACCGATGTGTTTAGCGGAGAGGATCCCCGACAACGCCGAAATGATACCGGGCTGGTCGACGACGCGGAACCGCACGTAGTAGGAGCGGGTCTGGAGCGTGACGGGGATTGGCTTGTAGATGCCCAGGCGCTGATGCGCGAACGGCGAAACGCGCGTGGGGCTGCCGCCCAGAATCTCGCGCGCCACCCGCATCAGGTCGCTCACCACGGCCACGCCGGTGGGTCTGGCGCCCGCGCCGCGGCCGTAGTAGAACGTGTCCTCGCCGTAGGTCCCCTGCACCCAGATGGCGTTGTAGGAACTGCGCACGCTGGCCAGAATGGCGGTCTGCGGAATCAGGGCCGGACGCACCGACAGGATCAACCCCTCCGGCGTCTGGCGCGCCGCGCACAGCAATCGAATGGTGTGGCCCAGGCGGTGGGCGTACTGGAAATCCATCGGCGAGAGGCGGCGAATCCCTTCGGTAAAAATGTCCGCCGGCGTGATCTTCTCGCCAAACGCCAGCGCGGAAAGGATGGCCAGCTTCGAGCGCGCGTCGAAACCATCGATATCGTTGCTCGGATTCGCCTCGGCGAATCCCAGTCGTTGTGCTTCAGCCAGCACGGTTTCGAGCGGCGAGCCGTGCTGCTCCATCTCGGTGAGGATGTAATTGCTGGTGCCGTTCAAGATGCCCAACAGCGCCACCACGCGGTCGCCGGAGATGCCTTCGCGCAGTACGGCGTGAATGGGAATTCCACCCGCCACGCTGGCCTCCATGGCGACGTTGGTTCCAGCTTCGATGGCGCGCTCCCAAATCTCGGCGCCGCGCAACGCCATCAATTCTTTATTCGCGGTGACGATGGATTTCTTGGCCGCAATGGCGGCATGGATGACGTCGGCCGCGATGGTGGTGCCGCCGACCAGCTCGACCACGATATCCAGGCCCGGATGTTCGATCAACCGCCGCCAGTCGTTGGTCTTGAAAACCGGTCCCAGCGATTCGGGAATCTGCTTGGAATCGATCAACAGATCGCAGACGGCGCCGACCCGCAGATGAAACCCGAGCTTGAGAGCGATCTGATCGGCGTTCTCCGCCAGAATCTTCAGCGTGCCCGAACCGATGTTGCCCAGGCCCACGATGCCTACGTTGACGTCGCGCATAACTCCGCATCATAACATCCCGTGGATGTTGAACGATGGGGGAAAGGTCCAACACGGCGTGCTACTGAGGAAGAGGTTTGTTTCCCATATAGCGTCAGCCTGAAAGGGGGGACTGATTCCCGGAGCGCACTCCGGCAAGCTGGCTGTCAGGTCGACTAAATCGATGCACGGTCACGCGCTGGGCGCGGCCGCGAAGTTTCTGAGTTTCGTAGCCTCTCTCTTGTATATGCCCGTAAGCTGTTGATTCAAAATACGCGACAGAATGGCACTTTCATGCTCGCGGTTGTCGCTCCGCGCGACATGGCCTGAACTGTCCCCGAGATTTGTCCCCAGTGCCTGCTCGCGGTTCCCATACGTTGCTGGTTCCCAGTTGCTTAGGTCACCACCGAGACCGAAGACTCGCAACAGCGAACAACGCTTCCGTGCGGGATGTGGGCACAATTTGGGCACAGCGGGTCCGTGCGGTTCCATGCTACCGAAGGAACGTCATTTAGGAATGATTGGTTCGTACAAGCAGCGGCAGTACGGCGCGGTGCAACCGGGAAGGGGCAACTCCGGCACTTCGTTTATGTCATGAACCTTTTTGAAACGCTTGATCTTTCCGCAGTCCCGCGCATCGCCGACCGGAACGATTCTCACCTGCCTCACTCCTAGGCTTTTGAATTCCACCAAATCCCTCTTTCGCGCAACACGATGACAGGCGCTCAGGTGCATGTTTTCCAGCACGGATTTGGGTTCAATGGTCTCCAGGCAGCTCGGATCGAAGTAGCCGATGAACGCCTTTGAGTACTTCATCCTGGTATTCAGGCCAAGTACCCGTTTCTCTTGAATGCTCAGGAATTCATCGCCTCCGAACGCCATCTTCGTATCCACGCGCGCAAACGGCTCCCACCCATTCCGCAGCTTGGAAAGTAGAAGCGGTATCGCCTCGGCTCGGAAGAAACCCGAGGACCTGATTGCGGCTTCCAGTAGTCTCATTACCTCTTCGTGGTCCTGGCGCTCTGCTTCCAGCATCTTGGGTGTGGGCGCAACGGCGTATCCAGGCTGAACGATCATACGGGCGCCCGGCCTGGATCGCTTTCTGTGCGTGAACAAAGCGAAAATCGCCAGCAACACGGCGGCGATCGCGCCAACCACGTATGGCATACACTGATTGTAGCGACCGTCCAGGACGTTGCAGCGCTCCTGAACGTGGACGGCACCACCTTTTACCGAGCGCCTGCTAGTTTGATGCGTTAATCCGCCGTATGGTTAGCTGCGGAGCGCCACCCTTGCAACGCCGCGGATGACGGCAACACCTCGGTGGTAATGTCTAGGAGACTGCCAACGCGGAGCCTTCTGAGCACGTCGGAACCGGGTTCTACAACAATCCGGAACTCTGTCTGATGTGCAAACCGTGAACGTTTTCGGAAGCGCCCAGTTTCACCCGAATAGTC